>CATJUP010000134.1 GCA_949743655.1 uncultured Eubacteriales bacterium | reverse complement strand
TATACTCCTTTAAAAAATATATTTTTATAACAACCCATAAAAATATTATATAAAAATTTATCCAATCTGTCAAACTATGGCTTTTGCCTCTCATTTTGTCTTATTTTAAATTTTTAATTTTTTTTCAAAACGTACAAATAGGCAGTTAATCATTAATTGATAAACCGCCTATCCAACAAATTACAATTTACAATAATTTATTTGCAATAATTTTCTCAAATTTCTTTTCTGATAGTATTTCATGTGTTATAAATTCCCCATTATAAAAAAGTGAAAATGTTGTAAATGGTATAGGCGCGTTTTGCGCATCTTCTATTGATTTAATATGTACCACATTAAAATCAATTCCTTTCTCCCTTGCCATATTTTCAATTATTGGAACATATTTAGCCGTAAAAGGGCATTGATTTGTGTAATATAATACAAATCCTTTCGGCATATTTTTACATTTATCAGTCATATTTTTAAAGCGAGGTTTATACTCATTTTTACCAAAAGGCAAGTACATTAACTCAAAATAAGGCTCTTTTGTGTCAACTGTTTCAAAACCCTTATATCTCATATATTTAGGGTCAGAAATAAATCCCATTTTCTTTTTTGACGATAAAATAACAACACCTTTTTTTCCTTTGTTTTTGCTATCTTCAATACACTCATTCAATAATATGTTAGAGTATCCTTTTCCCTTAAATTGTCCAGATACCCACAAGCAATTAATATACATATAACCTTTAGCCTCAATAGGCGTCCACGCATATTCAGCGGGAATATATTCAATAAAACATTTTCCTCTAACATCGCATTTTAAAAATACAAGTCCTTCGTCTAATCTTTCTTTTAACCAATTCTTTTTTGACATAACTTGAATATCTTTGTTATTTGATATAGCACAGCATATATGCTCTTTATCAATATTATCATGAGTTAATTTAATAAGCTCCAATATTTACTACCTCCATTAGTTTCAATTTGTAGTTCTGATTATATTCTCATTGCTATAGCCTGTACGATATATTTTCACTACACTTTACTAAATTATAAAAAAATTACTTTTAAACCCAATACTTTTTAGACACTTGCTAACTTTTTAATCTTTCTCTCAAAAGACTTGAAAATTCCGCTCCCATAAGCAATATAACAGCAGTAATATAAAGCCAATAAAGCAATATTATAACCGCTCCTATCGAGCCGTACAATACCGAATATCTTCCTATATATTTTACATACATAGAAAAAAGCCCCGAAACAATAGTCCATACCGTAACCGATGCCACACACCCTGGCAACATATGTCGTACTCTTATATCACCGCTTGACGCTGCGTAATGCAGAGCCAAAACTAAAAATATACCAACACACCACAAAATCAAAAATTTTACAGAATTCCAAATACGCGCCGACTCTTTTGGTAAATCAAATAAAGAAAACAAAAAAGCGGCGGCGCTTTCTCCAAACGAAATCATAATCATCGCAAAAACTATCATAACATACACAGCTATACCAAATATAAAAACTGAAATATATTTTTTAAAAGCGTTTGGCTTAAATCCTTTGTTATATGCCTTGCTTATACCATCTATAAGTTTGCCTACAGACCTCATAGGAAAATATACAGTAAAAAATACACTAGCAAATAATATATTTCTGCTGCCCTCCGAGTTTACAAACTCTATATATTTGCCCGCCATTTCAAGCACGTCCGCGGGAAGTATACTATTTAAAAGCATTTCAGCCCACTGTGAATTCATTGTAAATCGTCCTAAAAAAATACTCATCATTATAAGCAGTGGAAAAAAAGAAAAAATCATATAATAAGATAATGCCGCTGCTGTAACACCTATCTCATCATCAAAAAATCTGTTAAACAAGGCTTTTATAAAACCAAATTCAAAAATATACCTCACCAAAACACCTCAATACTTTTAATGCTGCGTATTGTTTTAAATTAACTCTTTAAAACTATTTATATATATGTCAGAATAGCTTTTTATAATATCAATATTTTCTCTCTCCGCCTCATCAAACACTCCAACAGTAAAAAACTGTGCCTTTTTAGCATTTTTAACAGCATGTAAAGCATCCTCAAACACAGCGGTTTTGTGTTTATTATATCCCATTATATCTGCCGTATAATTATATATTTCATAAGAACTTTTGCTCATTTTTATATTTGTGCAGGTTATAACTTTGTCAAAAAACATATCTATATTAATCCTTTTTAGTAGAGGAATAATATAATACTCTTCCGATGCTGTAAGAATAGACATATGTTTTTTGTTGTCAAAACTTTTCTTAATAAACTCATACACATAATCTTTTAATTGTATGTTATTTATGTATTTTTCGGCTACCATTTGAGTAACGCTTTTTATAATATCTTCCACAGTCATATTAATTCCAATATTTTTTATAAAATATTCTGCCGACTCCTCAAAAGACATTGTTTTAAATATTTCCTCCAAATTTTCAGGTGGAACAAAACCTTTTGATAACACAAAATCTCGCCCCACATTTCTCCAAACTGGCATTGAATTTATAAGCGTACCATCCAAATCAAATATATAATTATCAAAATTTTCTAAATATATCATTTAACCACTTCCTGCGATAATTCTAAAAGCTCTTTAGCCGCATTATACCTGTCGTTTTGGGCAAATATAGCCGATATAACTGCCACACCGTCAATACCTGTTCCTTTAAGTTTAAGTATATTGTTTTTATTTATACCGCCTATTGCTACAACTGGTATGTTTACCGCGTTTGTTATTTCTTTCGCCTGTTCAAAAGTTATGCTTGTATGGTCTTTTTTTGTATCAGTATTAAACATAGCGCCTATACCTATATAATCCGCGCCGTTTTTTTCAGCATCGAGCGCCTCTTTTAAATTAGCTGCCGAAACGCCTATTATTTTATCATTTCCGAGTATTTTTCTCGCTTTTATTAATTCCGTGTCACTTTGACCTATATGCACACCATCAGCATCAACCTCTTTGGCGGTTTCCACATCATCATCAATTACAAAAGGAATTTTATATTTGTCAGTAAGTTTTTTTATTTCTTTAGCCAAAATTACTAACTCGTCATGTTTAGCATGTTTTTCTCTAAGCTGTATAAATGTAGCTCCTGCTTTTAAAACTTCCTCAACATCATAGGCAAGTTTTCTTCCATTAAGCCATGTACTGTCTGTAACGGCGTATAAAAGCATTGCTGTTTTATCTAATTTCAATTTTAGCACCCTCCCTAAACATATCAGCAGTCATTTTACTCATATAGTCAATAATATAATTTCTAAAAGAAGATGTGCCAGCGTTATTATTTATAATGTCATTATAAGCTAATTCTCCCGCGTAACCATAAGCTGCCACAGCAACAGCACACGCCTCAAGTATATTTTTGGGGTTAGCCGCGCAAAACACTCCCAAAACACTTGAAAGCATACAACCTGTTCCCGTAACTTTTGACATAAGTGAATGACCATTTTTTATAATATAAGTTTTATTATTATCTGATATTATATCAGTTTCTCCGCTTATAGCAATAACCGCTCCCGTTTTAGCGCTTAATTTTTTTGTAAAAGCTATAACCTCATTTATATTTTTGTCATTAATTTTATCATTTTCATCAGCGTCAACACCTTTAGCAGAGCTGTTTTTTGTAGCTAAAAATTTTATTTCAGATATGTTTCCCCTTATAACCGAAAATTTAATTTTGTCAATAAGCTCAAAAAGAACCTCATTTCTCTTTTTAGCCGCTCCAGCGCCTACAGGGTCAAGTATAACAGGGTGATTTATGGCATTGTTTTTTAATCCAGCCCTAATCATAGCTTCAACAAGCGGTTCTTCTATATTTCCCATATTTATAACAAAAGCATTACACACACTTGTTATCTCTTCAACTTCTTCTGGATGCTGTGCCATTGTAGGCGAACCGCCGCAGGCTAAAGTTATATTAGCACAGTCATTAGCCGTTACAATATTTGATATATTATGTACAACAGGCGCAACAGTATTATTATTCCTAAAAATTTCGTCAGCCATATTAAATACAACCATTTACATTGCCTCCTTTTGAAGTTTTGAAAGTATTCCACTCTTTGCCATAAATTTAAGCAGTATAATAGCGCATATTGTTCCACAACAAGTGCTTATAAAAAATGCTGGTATATATGTAAAAAGCGATATTCCCGGGTTTCCATAATAAAACGCCGATAATGGGTATGAGCACATAGCCCCTATTATTCCTGTACCAAACACCTCACCAATAGCGGCGGCGTACATATTTTTTGTTTTGTAAAAAAGCAGTGCTGCTAAAAACGCGCCTATAAGTCCGCCTGGTATAGAAAACAAGTCTTCTCCCATGAGCACAAGTTTCATAACAGTTAAAAGTGTTGAACATACAAAACCATATACAGGACCAAGTATAACCACTCCAGAAACATTAATAAGATGCTGCATAGGCGCCGCCCAGCCTGGTATTCTAAATATTGGCGTAAGAACATATCCCACAGCCGCCCATACCGCTGTTAAAACAAGTTTTTTTGTACTAATTTTCATAAATTCCCTCCTAATTTTTGTTTTAAAGCAAACAAGGGACACACCCGTGGTGGTGTGCCCCATAAAAATTGCTTTAACATATTAAATTTAGTACATTTTATAATAAAAGTCAGTTGTTGTCAATATATTTTACTATTCAGCACACAAAACTTTAAAATGTTTAAAATAAAATTACACATAAAGCTCTCATTATCAATAAGCCATATTTTTAAGCTCATCAAACATTTCTTTTACAGCTGGAGCATTTTTTGTCAACCTTTTTATACTCAAATCCTCCGCTTTTTGATTAGCCAGCCTAAGATTATTTTCGGAAGAAATAAGAGCGTCTTTTGTTTTTTGTAAATGAGTAATTGTTTTATCTATTTCATCAATAGCCTCTTTAAATTTTCTGCTTGCTATATCGTAATTACGTGTAAATTTATATTTAAAGTCGTTCATATTCTTTTCAAAATTAAAAATATCAATCTGTTGTTCTTTTATTACATTCAACTCTTTACGGTAATTTAAAGAGTTTAAAGCGGCATTTCTTAATAGCGTAATTATTGGTATAAAAAACTGAGGTCTAATTACATACATCTTATCATATTTATAAGAAACATCAACTATCCCATCATTATACAAATCGTTGTCCATTTCAAGCATAGATACTAATACGGCATATTCACAGTTTTTCTCTTTTCTGTCTTTGTTAAGCTCTTTAAAAAAGTCCTCGTTTTTGTGTTTAGTGGCGGTTGTGTCCATTTCGTTTTTCATCTCAAACATAATAGAAATAAATTCCACTCCGTCTTGTTCTTCTCTAAATATAAAATCTCCCTTACTTCCTGTACGCGCGTCATTGTCTTTTTCAAAATACGCCGCCGGAAAAGCTGTCATTCTTATTGAGTTAAATTTATTTGAACAGTATCTTTCAAGACTTTCCCCAACCATTTTAGTTGATTGTCTAACTTTAAAATCTTTATAATATTCAATTTGGTCATCTTTTAATTTAAGTTGACTCTCATAATCTTTATGTAAAGACTGTTCTTTTAACTCAAATTCTTTTTCTTTGTTTGATAACTGACTTTTTAAATGAATAATCTCTATTTCTTTTTTAGAAATCTCATCTCTTTTCTCTTGAGTCACTTTTGAAACAGCAAGCTCTTTTTCTGTGCCATTATTTTTAATTTCAGCTCTAAGGTTCTCAATTTGTTGCTTTGCCTCAAATATTTCTTTGTTTTTATTTTCTATTTCAGTCTCTCGCTCTTTATCCTTTTTATTTTCAGTTTCACTTATGGCTAATTTTTTCTCATTTTCTTTTTCAATTATTTGAGCTTTTAGTTTTTCAATTTCTCTTTCTCTTTTTGCTATTTCCTCGTTTTTATTTTCTATCTCAAGCCTGCGCTCCTCATTCTTTTTATTTTCACTTTCTTTTATGGCAAGCTCTTTTTCGTGTTCTTTATTATTAATTTGAGCGTTCAACTGTTCAATAGTCTTATCTCTATCAACTATTTCTCTTTCCTTTTTAGAAAGTGTCTCTTTAAACTCATTCTGTTGTTTAACTCTTAAAAGTTCCAACTCACTTTTTTTCTTTTCATCAATTTCTTTTTCACGGCGTTCAATCTCTTTTTCAAACTCTTTGTCTCTAACCTGCTTAACAATTTGGGCATAACCAGTCTCATCCACGGCAAAAATCTCTCCGCAATTAGGGCACTTAATTTCCTGCATAATAAATCATCCCTTTCGCTTTTGTAAAACACTCATTTAGTTTCTTTTACTATAGAATTAAACAAAGAATTATTGAGCACTACATTAGCCTCTTTTTCCCATGAGGCTATAAGAGTGTTAAAAATATCATTTTTAGCATTTTCAATATAATCTTGTTCCGCTCTTTTGCTTATATCACTGTCCAAAGGATAATAAACATTTTCTATATAATAAATGGCGTAGCCTAATTTGTGCTCTTGCGGTATTGATAAATACCCCTTTGTTAAATTATCTGTGTCAATATAAACACAATTTATATCCTCAACTAAATCAGTTTTATTAATATTATTTTCGTCCATATACTCATTTGCCAAATAATTAAAGTCCTCTCCATTTGCCGCCCTTTTATATACCTCTTTAGCTGTTTTTAAATCTTTTGTATATATTACCAAATAATCCACTTTTGATAGTATCTGTTTGTAATATTCAATATTTTCTTCCAAAAAATCTTTAAATCCAGTTTTGTTTATGTTATACTCGCTTAATATTTTTTCTCTAACTTTATTATAAAGCGCTTTTTCTTTCATAACATTAATCAAAATATTTTTAGGCGCTTCCTCACCATACTCGGCTATATATCTTTCTGCCTCATTTTCAGCCTCTTTAATTTCATTTTCTGTCAACTTAACATTATTTTTATCAGCCCTTTTTATTGTAAGTTTTACCATTTTAATTGAATTTAGGGCGTTTTCTTTAGCAGCCTCAAAAGCGGTTTTTCCGTCAAAATCCGTGTCCCAAATGTCGCTTCCGCCTATTTTTTCAAAATTTCTTATTGTCTCGTTAATATAAACATTGTACTCCTCAATATAAATATTGTTGGAGTCAATGCTTAAAAGAGCGTCTTGTTTATTAAAACAGCCGCATAACAACACACAAAATACTATGACAAAAAGTATAAATTTATTTTTAAACAATAAAACCACCGCTTTTCATTAAGCGTTCTCAATAACTTCAAGAACTTCTTTTATAACTTTTATTATGTTCTTTTTTTCATTATCATTTATTTTAACTGTTATATATGGGTTTGTAGCCGCTGTAAACATATATTTAAGCGGGTTTTTAATTACAACAGAAGTAATCTTTTCTGGGTTTAGAGCAGCATCTCCTCTAAAACTTATAACTATTGAGTTTGGTTTTTGAGTTATTGATATAATATCCAAACAATGGGCTCTGTGTTTTATAATAGCTGTATCAAGAAGATACTGCACACTTTTTGGTATATTTCCATATCTATCCTCAATTTCCTCTTGAATATCATAATAATCGTCATTGCTTGATACTGACGCTATTTTTTTATAGAACTCTAATTTATGCTCCTCATTACTAATATAAAACGAAGGAATATAAGCGTCAATATTTATATCAATAAGAGTCTCAAATTCAGCCTCTATTTTTTCGCCTCTTATCTTTTTTACAGCCTCGTCAAGCAACTGACAATACATTTCATACCCTACAGCCTCCATATGTCCATGCTGCTGGGCACCTAATATATTGCCGGCTCCCCTTATTTCTAAATCCCTCATAGCTATTTTAAACCCCGAACCAAACTCTGTAAACTCTTTTATTGTTTGAAGCCGTTTTTGAGAAATCTCATTTAACACTTTATCTCTTCTGTACATAAGATAAGCGTATGCCATTTTGTTAGTTCTTCCCACTCTTCCTCTAAGCTGGTATAGTTGCGAAAGCCCCATTTTATCGGCGTCTTGAATAATCATTGTGTTTACGTTTCCAATATCAAGCCCTGTTTCAATTATTGTAGTACATACAAGTACGTCTATCTCACCTTCTATAAAGTCTTTCATTATAACCTCAAGTTCCCTTTCGGTCATTTGCCCATGTGCATATGCTACCGAGGCATTAGGCACAAGCTCTTGTATTCTCATAGCCTCGTAAGATATTCCCTCAACTCTGTTATATAAATAATATACTTGACCATTTCTTGCAAGCTCCCTATTTATTGCGTCTTTTACAAGGGAGTAATCGTTTTCCATTACATATGTCTGCACTGGCTGTCTTTCTCTTGGAGGTTCTTCCAAAATACTCATATCTCTTATTCCCGAAAGACTCATATGAAGTGTTCTTGGTATAGGTGTTGCCGTAAGTGTAAGCACGTTAATATTTTCTTTAATGCTTTTAAGTTTTTCTTTGTGAGACACTCCAAACCGCTGTTCCTCATCAACTATAACAAGCCCTAAATCTTTAAATTTAACGTCCTTTGACAATATTCTGTGAGTACCTATAACAATGTCGCTTAATCCTGTTTCTAAATGTTTTATTGTTTCTGTCTGTTGTTTTTTATTTCTAAACCGTGAGAGAAGCTCAATTTTTATAGGATAATCTTTCATTCTTTGAACAAAAGTGTTGTAGTGCTGCTGTGCTAATATTGTTGTTGGCACAAGATAAGCCACCTGTTTTGAGTCTTGAACAGCTTTAAAAGCGGCTCTTATTGCTATTTCAGTTTTGCCATAACCAACATCACCGCAAACAAGTCTGTCCATAACCTTACCCATTTCCATATCGTGCTTAACATCGTAAATGGCGCTTAATTGGTCATCGGTTTCTTCAAACATAAAAGTTTCCTCAAACTCTTTTTGCCATATATTGTCTGGTGAGTAAACAAAACCTTTAGCCGATTGACGTTTTGCGTAAAGTTTTACTAAATCCTCCGCAAGCTCCTCAAGAGCTTTTCTTACTTTGGCTTTAGTTCTGTTCCACTCCTGACCGCCTAACTTGTTTAGTTTTATTTTTACTCCGTCAGAACCTATATATTTTTGTACATTATCCACTTGCCCTGCCGGTATAAACAAATTACCTCCGTCAGCATAATTTATTTTAATATAATCTTTATTAGCGCCGTCAACAGTTATTTTTTCAATTCCTTTATATATACCTATACCATGGCTTGAGTGAACAACATAGTCGCCAATTTTTAAATCCGAAAAACTGTCTATGGCTTTAGTGTTTTTATTTTTAATAGTTCTGCGCCGCTTTTTCCTTTTGTCATAAATCTCGCTATCGCTAAAAACAGCTAAATTTATATAGTTATATATAAATCCCTTGCTTAAACTTCCTTTAGATACAGTGACAGTGCCTTGTTTTATTTCAGCCTCCCATGGCTCTAAAACAAAAACCGCTTCAAGTCCCGCATCAAAAAGCTCTTTAGCAAACCTCGCTCCTTTGCTTTCAGAAGACGACAATATAAGCACACTGTATTTTTCATTTTTAAGTCTTTTAATTTCATCAATAAAAAACTCAATATTATTGTTAAATACCTCTGTGCTCCTAACCTCAAAATTTATATTGTCTTTTATATCAAAATCCGGTACAGAACCTGTTATTGAAGACATAATAACTACATTATAATTTTGGGCTATTTTGAGCATATCATTATAATTATATATAACCTCTGCCATTTCTGGCAACATATATCCTTTTTCTATACGACCTTTTACACTCTCATTAAACTCTTTAAACAGATTTTCGGCTCTTTGTTTAATTCTTTTGGGCTCACAGAAAAAAATTATAGTGTCTTTTGGCATATATCCCATTATGTTTACTGTTTTTTCATAAAAATAATTTATATAGCCTATTGATAATGACAGCGCTTTATTTTTAATAAATTCCCCTACATGGGTTTCAATATTAGAGCTTTCTTTGCTAAGACCTTTTTTATCAAATAAGTCCTTTAGTTTTTTATAAGCGCTGTCGAGCATTTTAAAGGCATTTTCTGTCCTTTTCTCATCACTAAAAAACTCACTTACGGGATATATTTCGGCACTTTTAATTCTTTCAACAGACCTTTGACTATATGGGTCCATACTTCTTATAGAGTCGATTTCGTCATCCCAAAACTCTATTCTTACAGCCATATCGTCCACAGGCGGATATATATCCAAAATACCGCCCCTTACAGAAAACTGTCCTGGACTCTCAGCAGCATTTAGTCTTTCATAACCCATATATACAAGCCTGTTTATAATTTCTTCAATATCATACCGATTGCCCTCTTCTAATTTTATAACGCTTTTTAAAAGTATTTCTGGCGGAAGTATTTTGTCAAAAATAGCCTCACAAGACACCACAACAGTTGACACATTGTTCTCAACTATATTTTTTAGTGTTAAAAGTCTTTTTGTATCTGTATCTTTACTATGAACATCTGCACTATAAAAAATAATATCTCTCGATTTAAAAAGCATTGTGTTCTTATCAAAAAATCTCATATCATCGTATATTTCTTTAGCCTTTATATCATTTTCGGCTACTATAAGTGCTGGTCTTTTTAAATTTTCAATAACAGATGATATAATATGCGCATTTTGGGCATCTATTATACCAGACGCCATAACAGGCGTTATACCGCTTTTAAGAGAGTTTATAAGAGTTTTATAACTTTCAAGTCCCAAAAGAGTCTCGTTAATATTTCTCATTTTTACACTTCCTTATTATCGTTACGCGGAATAAAATTGTAATCATTCATAGCTTTAGCACAACCTTCAGTTATTATAGCTACAGCGGCTAAACCCGCCCTTTTTATAGCATCGTCAATTAAAATTTTCTCATCGTCTTTAAATTTTCCCAAAACGTGCTTTACCAAATCACCACCTTCAGGTTTTTTGCCAACACCCAATTTTATACGCGCAAATTTATCCGTACCCAAATGCGCTATTATGCTTTTTATGCCATTGTGTCCTCCAGCGCTTCCCTTTTCACGTATTCTAAGCCCGCCTATAGGAATACTTATATCATCATATATAATCAAAAGAGCATCCACAGGTATTTTATAAAAATCACAAACAGCCTTAACACTCTCTCCACTTAAATTCATATAAGTAAGAGGCTTTAAAAGCATAGTCTTTTGCCCACTTATTATACCCTCGCCAATAACGCCTTTAAACTTTCCTTTATTTATTTTAATACTATACTCATCAGCTATTGTATCTATTACGGAAAAGCCCATATTATGTCTTGTCCCGCTGTATTCTTTTCCAGGGTTTCCAAGTCCAACTATAAGTTTCATTTTAAACCTCCAATTAAAACAGCAATAAGCCCTAAGAAATCAACTTAGGGCAATTACAACAAAACTAATTTTAATCTAAAAACCAAACTTTGTCTATATTAAATTTAAAGCGTTAAATACCTCTTTATTTTAAAATTCAATTTTAATTTTTCAAATATCTTTCAATATTTTCAATAATATAATTTATAAAAACTTGACTTGGTGAAGAAAGATGATTTTTGTCTTTATATATTACTCCTATAGGTCTTGATATTTCTGGTTCTATTGGCAGGTTTACCACATCAAAATGCCCAACTAACATGGCTAATTTTGGAAGCATAGCTATTCCCAAACCATTTTCAACCATTGACAATATACTTGTTTCATCACCAAGACGATACTTAATATTAGGCTCTATATTTATAGAACGTAACATGTTAGCAAAATCCTTGTCATCACCCTCGTCAAGAACAACAAAAGACTCATCTTTTAAATATCTTACAGGAATTACTTTTTCACTTGAAAACTTATGTTTAGAAGGCAGAATAGCAAACAACGGGTCATCAAAAAGTTTAATCGTTTGATAATTTTTAAGCCCATCAATATTTGTAACACCAAAATCAACAATATCTTTACTTACCCAATGTTCTATTTCTCTATAATATCCTTGATGAAATTCAAAAACTATGTTTGGGTAATCTTCTTTAAATTCTCTAAGTGCTCTTGATAAAACAGCACTTAAAAATGTTGAAAATGTAGCTATTCTTACTATTCCTGTTTGAAGCTCATTAAGAGCCATACACTTTTCGTTTAAACTATTGTGCGCGTTTACAAGCTCTCTAATAAACGGAAGTATCTGTGTTCCTTCATAAGTAAGCTGTAAACCATGTTTAGAGCGTATAAAAAGCGTGACTTTAAGTTCCTTTTCGAGGGAGCTTATCATCTGACTTATAGCCGATTGAGTATAATTAAGCTCGTCAGCAGCTATTGTAAAACTTCCACATTCTATTACTTTTAAAAACGCTATATATTTTCTCATTGTGCTCCCCCCCCCTATTAAAAATCTTAAGGCGCTACATACTTAGCGCCTCAAAAATTTGCTTTTACAACTAAAATAAATATTTTATAAAAACAAAATTACTTTGATGTAACCTCATTTTCAAGTTCTTTTCCCTCAATAACATTTTTAAAATTCTCACATGTAACATTAGCTATAGCCTCTAAAGACTCATCAGTAAAAAACGCTTGATGTGACGTTATAAGCACATTTGGAAAAGCCATAAGTTTTATAAGTTCATCGTCATTAATTATATCGCTTGAACGGTCTTCAAAGAAATACTCATCTTCCTCTTCATAAACGTCAAGAGCTACTCCTCTAAATTTATTAGCTCTCAATCCATCTATAAGCGCGGCTGTGTCAACAAGAGCGCCTCTTGATGTGTTTACAAGTATAACGCCGTCTTTCATTTTAGAAATACTGTTTTTATTTATAATATATCTTGAGTCATCCGTAAGCGGACAATGGAGTGTTATAACATCACTGCGTTTAAATAAATCGTCTATATTAGTATACTCAATATCAAGAGTTGTGTCAGGATATAAGTCATAAGCCAATATATTCATTCCAAAACCCTTCAAAATCTCAATCATAACTTTACCTATTTTACCTGTGCCAACAACACCCGCAGTTTTGCCTCTAAGTGTAACACCCATAAGACCAGATATTTTAAAATTAAACTCTCTTGTTCTTGTATATGCTTTATGAATTTTTCTATTAAGCGTTAAAAATAGCGCCGCAGCGTACTCCGCTACCGCTGTAGGAGAGTAACTTGGTACCCTTAAAATAGGCAAGCGCCCTTTGCACGCGTCAATATCTACATTGTCATAACCAGCGCATCTTAAAAGTATGTCTTTTATGCCCATATCACAAAGTTTATCTATTGTGTTTTTATTAAGCTCACAGTTTACAAACACACAAACAGCGTCACAGCCATTAGCTAATATAGCTGTATCGGCTGTACATCTTGTATCATAAAAAACAAACTCGTACCCATATTCAGGCGCAAGTTTCTCAAACCAAATTTTATCATAATCCTTTGTATCAAAAAAAGCTATTTTCATAATTATTTTATCCTCTCCTTAATTTAACTCAGCGCGCCATGTAAAGCCTATATATAATTATTAACAAAAATAAAATTTTAATACAAATTAACTAAGCTCATCAAATAACTATATTTTAGTTTTTACAACGACTATTATTAATTATAACTAATAAACAAAGTCTTCTAATTTAACCAATTTTTACTTTTGTTAATATTATATCAAACTTTTATTTTAAAATCAACACCAAACTAAAGAATTATATAAAACATACATTATTGTTGTTAAATAAAAAGTTTTGTGATAAAATTGATATTTAAGGAGGTGGCGCTTGTGGACGATAATATGAAAGCGATAATTGATGAGGACTTACAAAATAGCAAGCATTTATTAGAAAAACATGGAAACGATTTGAAAAAAATGAGCGCCCTTTTTGACAGTCTTATACTAAAATATAAAAATATAGTTAATAATATATCTGATAATCTTGATGTAATATTTACATTTGACAGTGATAAACAAAAAGCTGATATATACAAAAACAATATAAATAAAATAGTTTCTCGTTTAGAAACATTTAAGTATTGCTCTTATAATAACGAGCTTTTAGCTAAACATTATATTAATGAGGGCGTTTTGGGTCATATAGAGCAGTTATCTTTTGATGAAACAAAAAACATAATAAATAAAATGGAGCAGTTATCAAAATACGAAAAAGACGACATAATAAAAAACATTAACGATATAGAGTCAATAATATCATCTGTTGACACTAAAAAAAATAAATGGTATTCTTTAAGACCATATCTTTTATGGGCTTCTGGCAAAGAAGTTGATGTAGCTATCCTTATACTATCACTTATTATTAAAATAAATTAAAATTCTTAAATTCGCTGTATTTACTTAGCCAATAAGTATTTATATTAAACACTTTCAAATAGCTTTTTGTATAAGCAATTATTAACTATATAAAATATTTTTAAAAACTATATACTCATAAAATTGAAGTAATAGAGGTAATATATGAAAACAGTAGTAAGTTTTGCCCTCGGCTGTAAAGTTAATCAGGCAGAAAGCGAGGCAATAGCCGAGGCTTTTGCTGATAGAGGGTACAACATAAAAACAATTAACGATAAAGCTGATATTTATGTCATAAACACTTGTTCTGTAACTAATTTTGGCGACAAAAAGTCACGCCAAATATTAAGAAAAGTAAAACGTCTTAATCCAAACTCTATTGTTGTAGCCGCTGGCTGTTATGCCCAAACAAATATAGAGGCTATATCAAATATTGATGAGGTTGACATAATAGTTGGCACAAACGGTAAAAATAACATTGTCGATTATGTAGAAAATTTTATACTAAACCCTCAAAAAGCGTGTTTTGTAAATAATATAATGAATGAACACCAGTTTGAGCCTATATCGCTTAAAAAACTTGCTAACCGTACGAGAGTTTATATAAAAATACAAGACGGCTGCAGCCAGTTTTGTTCTTACTGCATTATCCCCTATGCCAGAGGTCCTATAAGAAGCCGTGACGAAGAAGATATATTAAACGAAATTAAAACTCTTTCTTTAAATGGGTTTAAAGAAGTTGTTCTTACAGGCATACATATAGCCTCTTACGGAAAGGATAACGGCAAAACAAGTCTTTTGGAACTTGTTAAAAAAGCTGACGCCATAACCAACATAGAAAGAATACGTCTCAGCTCTTTGGAGCCAAGTATCATAACCGATGAATTTGCCTCAGATATAAGTAAACTAAAAAAACTTTGTCCTCATTTTCATTTGTCTTTGCAAAGCGGCTGTGATAAAGTGCTTAAATCCATGAACAGACGTTATACAACACAGCAGTACAAAAACGCTGTTGCTCTATTAAAAAAATATATTCCAAATGTTGCTTTAACAACAGATATAATAGTTGGTTTTCCTGGTGAGACTGATGAAGATTTTGCCCAAACCTGTTTGTTTGCCCAAAATATACAGTTTTCCAAAATACACGTTTTTCCATACTCGCCTAAAAAAGGTACTCCTGCTGCCGAAATGAAAAACCAAATATCTACCGATATTAAAAACACCCGCGCGTGTACACTTACAAATATAAGCGAGCAAATGGAATATGAGTTTATAAAAAAACAAATAGGCCAAACTTTTTATGTACTATTTGAAAAATATGAAAACGGATTTTGTGAGGGTCATACACCAAATTATATTCAAGTACGTGTAAAACATAACAAGCCTATTAAAAACACAATACTTTTAGTTAAAATAGTTGATGTTTGCAATAACTTAGCCTTTGGTGAAATTGTTAGTTGATTTTATTAAATTTTTGTTGTTCTAAATAAATATTTTGGTATCCAAAAAATACAAATATACTTTAATATGTAATTTTTTGTCATTATGTGGTTATAAATATTGTTTGCATATTGCTTGTTTTTATATTATTATTAGCTTAGTAAAGGGGACGGTATGAGTATGAACAAAAATATAAATGAAACTATGAAATTTAGCGCTGTTGAAAAAGAAAATGATACTGAGGCAAGAAAAATACTCGTTACTGTTTATAAAGCTCTTGCCGAAAAAGGTTATAATCCTGTAAACCAAATTGTTGGTTATATACTTTCAGGCGACCCTACATATATAACAAGCTACAACAACGCCAGAGTTATAATACGAAAACTTGAAAGAGACGAACTTTTAGAGGAACTTATAGAAAGTTACATCAAAAACAACGCTTAAAAGGTGGTTTTTATTTGAGAATACTTGGTCTTGATTATGGCGATAAAACTGTTGGTGTAGCCGTAAGTGATGTTTTTGGCTGGACAGCCCAAGGGCTTGAAACAATAAAACGCAATAATCCAAATGAGCACAAACAGTCTTTATCACGGCTTGCCGAAATAATAAACGATTATAATGTAGAAAAAATTGTTTTGGGTTATCCCAAAAATATGGACGGAACCGAGGGGGAGCGCTGTAAAAAAACGCTTGAATACAAAAAACATATTGAAAACAGATTTAATAAAATACCAGTTGTACTTTGGGACGAAAGATTAAGCACTGTTTCAGCCCAAAATTTTTTGCATGAGGCAAACTGGAACACAAAAAAAAGTAAAGGCGTTATTGATAAAATGGCGGCTGTTGTTATACTTCAAAATTATCTTAACTCAATAAAGGAGGAAAATTAATATGTCTGAAGACGAAAATGATTTAGAAGAATTAGAAATAGTTACACTCACTGACGAGGATGGTGTTGAGACTGAATTTGCTATAATAGATACTGTTGAACACAACTCAAGCGAGTATATGCTTGCTGTTGAGGCAGCGCTTATAGATGACGAAGACAGCGAGGCTGTTATATTTAAAAAGTCATCTGACGATGATGAAGTATATGAGATAATAGAAGACGATGATGAATTTAACCAAATAGCGGAGCTTTTTCAAGCCTCAAATGGTGATTATGAAATAGACTTACAATAATTTTATTGGCTTTAACAATGTAGAAGGATTTACGGGCGCGATAAAATATATCCTTCTGCTTTTATTTTTTATGTTTATTTTTTATACTGTTCGGAAAAATTTATATTATAAATAAGGAGGGTTTATTTTTGGCATCAAAAAAACCGAAATTGAAAATTATATCTTTGGGCGGACTTCATGAGATCGGAAAGAATATGACTGTAATAGAATACAACCAAGATATAATAATAATAGACTGTGGTCTGGCTTTTCCAGAGGAGGAAATGCTCGGTATAGATATGGTTATACCTGATATTACCTACATCCAAAAAAATGCCGATAAAGTACGTGGTATAGTGCTTACCCATGGTCACGAAGACCATATAGGCGCGCTTCCGTATGTACTTAAAGAACTTAACGTGCCTGTTTTTGGCACTCTTTTAACCATAGGTCTGTTAGATAACAAATTAAAAGAGCATAACTTAACTGACACAGTTAAAAGGCATGTTGTAGTGCCTGGCGAAACAATAAAACTTGGTCAGCTTAAAGTTGAGTTTATACACACTAACCACTCTATAGCCGACTCTGTAGCGCTTGCCGTTACAACACCTGTAGGCGTTGTTTTGCACACGGGTGACTTTAAAATAGATTACACACCTATAGGCGGCGAGGTTGCCGACTTACAGAGATTTGCACAGTTAGGAAAAGAAGGCGTGCTTGTGTTATTAAGCGACAGCACAAACGCCTCAAGAAAAGGCTTTACAATGTCCGAAAAGTCAGTAGGACTTGAGTTTGACAGAATATTTGAGGAAACACCTAATAACAGAATTATGATTGCCACATTCTCATCGAACATACACAGAATACAGCAGGTAATAGACTCAGCAGTAAGATTTAATCGTAAAGTGGCAATTATAGGCAGAAGCATGCTAAACGCCGTTAAAACATCAATAGAACTCGATTATCTTCAAATACCCAAAAACACGCTTATTGACATTTCGGAAATAAAAAATTACAGCGACCACGAGTTAGCTATAATCACTACAGGCACACAGGGAGAGCCTATGAGCGCTCTTTCAAGAATAGCCTCGTCTGAACACAAACAAGTTGCAGTTAAACCGGACGATAAAATAATAATAAGTGCATCAAGCATACCCGGCAACGAAAAAATGATTTCAAGAGTAATAAACGAACTTCTCAAACATGGCGCCGATGTTGTTTATGACGGAATAGCGGAAGTTCATGTATCTGGTCATGCCTGTCAAGAGGAATTAAAACTTATGCTCGCTCTTACAAAACCAAAATATTTTATGCCTGTTCATGGCGAGTTTATGCACCTTTCAAACCATAAAGAACTTGCTATAAGCATGGGCATACCAAAAGAAAACATATTTATTATGGGTATAGGCGATGTACTTGAAATATCAAAAACAGATGCTAAAATAGCTGGAAGTGTTCCTTCTGGTCAAGTGCTTATAGACGGTCTTGGTGTTGGCGATGTTGGCAACATAGTTTTAAGGGATAGACGTCACCTTTCGGAAGACGGTCTTATGGTTGTGGTAGTAGCTATAGAAAAAGAAAGCGGCGCAATACTTTCTGGTCCAGACATTATATCAAGAGGATTTGTATATGTGCGTGAATCAGAAGACCTTATGGAAGGCGCTAAAAACGCTGTTACTTACGCTCTTCAAGACTGCGAGTATAAATATTCTGCTGGCTGGTCATATATCAAAAATGTTATAAAAGACGCTTTAAAAAACTATGTATGGCAAGAAACAAAAAGAAGTCCTATGATATTGCCTATAATTATGGAAGTGTAAAACTATTTTGCTTTCTTGTGGGCTTCTTCTACGCTTCTGCTCCGGTCAGCACCCACACCCACAAACTTTTTGAATTTTCAAGTGATTTCAGCTAAAGCGGAAATTCACTCATTTCGTTCATACCCGCAGAGTTTTTGCGGTATTTAAATTTTGACAAAAACTTTAACGGAAAAACTACCGTTTTTCCTGAGTAAAATTAATAATTTATTTAAAGAAACGAAGTTTCCATTTAAAAATTCTTTAGTTCCCTTTCTTTAAATAAATGAAAAAAAGTAAAAAAGCCGACTGCTCATAAAGAGCAATCGGCTTTTAAATATTTGTGTCAGTCAGCGTCAACGTCCATAGCCTCAATCAAAAAGCTGACTGGTCTAAAACCATCGTTACACGAAATCATAGCTGTTTTTTTATTCTTCATCCAGCCATTATATATGTCCTCACCGCCATGTGATAGTGTCATAACAAATGCCGACATACTCTCCCACGCACTGTCACAAAACCCTTGCGGCTTGCACCAGCCATTTGCTACAAACACCTGCCCCTCTTTCATGTCACAGGCATGTTCAATATGATTTTCGTATTTGTCTATTAAGTCATCATAACGTGCCGTTTTCATTACCGTAATTTTAACCTTTTTCATAAAACCTCTTTAATTAATTGTCAGCAGTTTTGTTTTTTAAATTCTGAATAACAAACATACCAATTATAACAACTATTCCTATAACATCTGTAAGCATACCAGGCTTTATAAGCAAAAGCCCCGCTCCTATACACAACACTCTTTCCCATACCGCTAACTTTGTTTTCATAAAACCTTCCATACCAGTCGAAATACCAAGCATACCTATAAACGCTGTAATTGTTATTGTAGCAGCCTCTATAATTCCACCACCCTGACCCAAAAGCATTTGAGGATTAAAAGCAAAAACATACGGTATTATAAACGCCGTAATGGCTATTCTTGTAGCCGTAAAACCAGCTTTAAGCGGGTTACACTTAGCTATAGCCGAGCCGGCGTATGCTGCCAATGCCACAGGAGGAGTAATATCCGCCACTATACCAAAATAGAAAACAAACATATGCGCGGCTAACATAGGTATACCAAGTTTAATTACTATAGGCGCCGTTATTGTAGCCATTATTACATAGTTAGCCGTTGTAGGCACACCCATACCAAGTATAATACAAGCTATCATTGTAAAGAAAAGAGCTAATATTGTTATTCCACCCGAAAGAGTGAGTAAACCTGTAGCAAGTTTAAGCCCAAGCCCTGTAAGTGATACAACACCTACAATTATACCTGCCATAGAACACGCTATAGCAACGCCTATAGTATTTTTAGCACCATTTTCAAGAGCCTCAAAAAATGAGTTTAAATTCATTCTTGTGTCTTTTCTAAACATACTTACTATTATAGATGCAACTATAGCATAACAAGCCGACATAGAAGACGTATAACCTGTCATCATACAATAAACCAATACTATCAAAGGTAAAAGAAGATACCCTCTTGAAAGCATAAGTTTAAAAAATCCTGGTATCTCATCTTTGTTAAGACCTTTAAGACCAAGTTTTTTAGCCTCAAAATGAACCATAAGGAATATTCCAGTAAAATACAAAAATGCTGGAAGCACAGCGGCAATTACTATTTTAGAATACGAAACACCTGTCATTTCTGCCATAAGGAAAGCCGCCGCGCCCATTATAGGCGGCATTATCTGTCCTCCAGTAGAAGCAGACGCCTCAACCGCCGCCGCAAATTCTGGCGGGTATCCTGTTTTTTTCATCATAGGTATAGTAAAACTTCCAGAACCTACTGTATTTGCTACCGAACTTCCCGAAATCATTCCCTGTAAAGCACTTGCTATAACAGCTACTTTAGCCGGTCCGCCTGTAGCTGCTCCCGCTATTGAGTTAGCTATTTCTATAAAAAACCTTCCAACACCCGTTTTATCTAAAAACGAGCCAAAAAGTATAAATAGCACTATAAATGTGGAACATACGCCAAGAGGTGTACCTATAACACCTTCAGTTGTATAAAACAAATGCGCTATTATTCTTTTTAGCGAAAAACCCGAGTAAAAAGCGTATATTATAAAACAAGCCACAACCACAAGTATAGGCACTCCAACAACTCTTCTGCATATTTCAAATAAAATAAGTATTCCTATTATTCCAACAACAACATCAATAGTTGTAGCTCTTCCGGCTCTATTTACAATTTCTTGAAAATTAAAAACAAAATAAAAGAAAGTTCCGCCGCCAACTATACCAAGTATAAAATCATAAAAAGGTATATAGTTTAATTTATCAGTGCCCCTTTTTCTTGCTGGATATAGTATAAAAGCCATAAATACAATTATTCCTATAAAAGACGCACGTCTTATCTGTTCTGGCAAAGAGCTAAACACATTCATCCAAATAGCGTATATAGAAAACGCTACAAGCATATACTTTATAACATTTTTAGGAACACCATTAAACTGCCTTGTGTTGGACTCTTTGTCAAACTCTTTTAAAACCGCGTCAATCTGAGCCGCCTCTTCTATAAAAATCTCGTCAGCTGATTTATCTTTAGCCTTTTTTAATTTGTCCAAATTATCACTCATAAGCATTCCTCCAAATAAAAAATCTACTCACACTCTCTTTACAAAATTTAACAGGGCTGTTTCTATCACATAAATTTCTCAAACTTATTTCTTTTTCATTTATATAAAGTATATGGTCAGAAACCGTGCCTACTATATACAATAAATTGTCAATTTTTCTATGTATGCCGCTTATAAGCATTTTACCGTCATCGGTATAAGAAAGCGTTTGCCCTTCCTCAATTTCGGTAGCTACTCCTGCCCCAAAATTGGAATACAAACATTTTTCTAAATAAATGTCATAATCATAAACATTATAATATTCTCTGACTTCACTTTTGTTTACGGAATGTATAAACGAAATTGAAAACTCGGCGTTTTCCTCAATGTCAAAACAAGCATAAATTGTGCCGTTGTCATAGTTTGAAATAACGAGCGCTGTTTTTACGGGCATAAACAGCGTAAAAATAATTAAAGCCGCAATGGCAAATACAGCCGCTGCGGCTAAAATTGCTCTAAAATTAAATTTTGTAAATGAAATATTACTCAATAACTCCTGCTTCTTTAAAATATTTCTCTGCGCCCGGGTGGAAAGGAACTGAAACACCATCTACAGCATATTGCTTATCAAGCTCCTGACCTTTAACATGTCCAGCCTCAATATCAGCTTTATTATCAAATAATGCCTTTGTAAGCTCATAAACAGCGTCTTCAGAAACATCATTGCTTACAATTAAAGTAGCCTTAACAGCAACTGTTTGCGCGTCTTCTTCCATACCTTTGTATGTGTCTGAAGGTATTGTGTATGATGTATAGAATGGATAATCTTTTGTAAGACTCTCAAGCTCCGCACCGTCTACATTAAGC
Organism: uncultured Eubacteriales bacterium; assembly: GCA_949743655.1. GTDB lineage: Bacteria > Bacillota > Clostridia > Lachnospirales > Anaerotignaceae > Neoanaerotignum_A. The sequence goes on along the minus strand of CATJUP010000134.1, from coordinate 901 downwards.
ACTTTTATTTTATTTGTGCTTGAAAGCTCCATAACGGCTGTTGTAGGCGCTCCTGCTGTACAGAAGAATGCGTCTATTTTGTTATCTTTCATAGCGTTAGCCGAGTCACCAAATGAAAGATTTTGCTTTTCAATGTCATCAAATGTAACTCCATAAGCCGCAAGTATTTGTTTAGCATTAAACTCAACACCACTTCCAGCATCGCCTACAGATACTCTTTTTCCTTTAAGGTCGGCTACAGTGTTAATACCAGCGTCAGGGTTAGCTATAATTTGGCAAACCTCAGCATAGCAAGCCGCCATTGATGAAAAATTGTCTATTTTGTCACCGTCAAATAAATCTGTACCATTATAAGCATAGTCCATAACATCGTTTTGAACTATAGCCATATCTACCTCACCATCAGCCACAAGGCTTATGTTAGCTTTTGATGCACCTGTAGACTGTACATCAAACTTAGCTCCTGTGGCATCGCTTAACACTTGTCCAATAACACCGCCATAAGCATAATATGTACCAGATGTTCCTCCAGTAGCAAGCCTTATATTAATTCCTTCTGCTCCCCCTCCACTTGCACTACCTTGTGCGCTTGATGCTGGTGCCTGTGAAGATGAAGAAGATGATGAGTTTCCGCAACCTGAAACAATAACAGATATAATCATCATTCCTGCTGTTAAAGCAGCAAACTTTCTTTTCATTTTTAAAAATCCTCCTTTTAAATTCAAATATATTTATAATTATAATTTATTTTTTTAATTATTACAAGCAATAATTGCCTAAATTAAATTTATTTGTTAAAATTTTAATGTAATTAACGGTTTTTATTCATTAAAAACATAAATATTTTTTTAGTATCAATCTATAATTATGTATTATTATTCATTACTATTCGTTTTAATTG
>CATJUP010000133.1 GCA_949743655.1 uncultured Eubacteriales bacterium | reverse complement strand
TTACAAATTACTCAATGATTTCAGTAACAGAACCAGCACCTACTGTTCTACCACCTTCACGGATAGCAAAACGGAGACCAACGCTCATAGCTACAGGAGTAATAAGCTCAACTGACATCTCAACATTGTCACCAGGCATGCACATTTCTGTGCCTTCTGGAAGGTTAATAACGCCTGTAACGTCTGTTGTTCTAAAATAGAACTGTGGACGATAGTTGTTAAAGAAAGGTGTATGACGACCACCCTCATCTTTGCTTAATACGTAAACCTGAGCTTTAAATTTTGTATGAGGTGTAATTGTTCCAGGATGAGCTAAAACTTGACCTCTCTGAATTTCTGTTCTTTGAACACCACGAAGAAGAACACCAATGTTGTCTCCAGCTTCAGCGGAATCAAGCATTTTACGGAACATCTCAACGCCTGTAACAACAACTTTTTTCTTCTCTTGTGTAAGACCAACAATCTCAACTTCCTCAGATACTTTAAGAGTACCACTCTCAACTCTACCTGTAGCAACAGTACCACGACCTGTAATTGTAAATACGTCCTCTACTGGCATAATGAATGGTTTGTCAATATCTCTCTTAGGCTCTGGAATATAGTCATCTATTGTGCTCATAAGCTCAAGAATAGCATCTCCCCATTTTCCTGAAGTGTCTTGAAGAGCCTGATAAGCTGAACCTCTAACAATAGGTGTGTCATCTCCAGGGAACTCATACTCGCTAAGAAGCTCTCTAATTTCCATTTCAACAAGGTCAAGAAGCTCCTCATCGTCAACCATATCACATTTGTTCATAAATACAACGATATAAGGAACACCAACCTGTCTTGAAAGAAGGATATGCTCTCTTGTTTGCGCCATAGGACCGTCAGTAGCAGCAACAACAAGTATAGCTCCGTCCATCTGAGCAGCTCCTGTAATCATGTTTTTTACATAGTCAGCATGTCCTGGGCAGTCAACATGAGCGTAATGTCTTTTTTCTGTCTCATATTCAACGTGAGCTGTAGAAATTGTGATACCTCTTTCTCTCTCCTCTGGAGCTTTGTCGATATTATCAAAAGCTACAGCCTCTCCAAAGCCAAGTCTTTCATGAAGTGTTTTTGTTATAGCGGCTGTTAAAGTTGTTTTACCATGGTCAACGTGACCAATAGTACCAATATTAACATGTGGTTTTGTTCTTTCAAATTTTGCCTTTGCCATTTTAAAAAGTCCTCCTTTTAAATTCACGCTTTCGCTTAAAGTTTGCTTAAACAGCAATCTAAAATTAAATTAATTATATTAAATAAACCAATCTTTTGCAATACTTTTTTAGCAAGTATTACACAAATAACCATTTATTATTCATTGCCTTTTCTTCCAACAAGAACCTTTTCTTGAATATTTTTAGGGCATGGCTCATAATGGTCAACTTCCATTACATAATTACCACGTCCCTGTGTTCTTGAACGAAGGTCTGTTGAATAACCAAACATCTCCGCAAGAGGAACATAAGAATGAATTATCTTAGCTCCATTTCTGTCATCCATTCCCTCAATACGTCCACGGCGTGAGTTAATATCACCTATAACATCACCCATATAATCTTCAGGAACAGTAACAGTAACTTTCATAATAGGCTCTAAAAGTACAGCGTCTCCCTTTCTCATAGCCTCTTTAAAAGCCATAGAGCCTGCAATTTGGTAAGCCATTTCAGATGAGTCTACATCATGGTAAGAACCATCATAAACCTCTACCTTAACACCAAGTACAGGGTATCCGCCAAGTATACCACTTTGCATAGCATCTTGAATACCTTTGTCAATAGCTGGAATATACTCTTTAGGTATAGCTCCTCCAACTACACTGTTTATAAACTCATAGTTATGCTCTGCATTTGTTCCCATAGGCTCAAATTTAACTTTACAGTGTCCGTACTGACCACGTCCGCCTGACTGACGAACAAATTTACCCTCAACGTCAACAGCCTTGCGGAACGTTTCTCTATAAGCTACCTGTGGAGCACCAACATTAGCCTCTACATGGAATTCTCTCAAAAGACGGTCAACAATAATTTCAAGGTGGAGTTCTCCCATACCTGATATAATTGTATCGCCTGTCTCATTATCTGTATATGTTTTAAATGTAGGGTCCTCTTCTGCTAACTTAGCAAGAGCTATACCCATTTTATCTCTGCCAGCCTTAGTCTTAGGCTCAATAGCTACAGATATAACTGGCTCTGGGAATACCATTGACTCAAGAATAACTTCATTATCCTCATCACAAATAGTATCTCCTGTTGTTGAAAACTTAAATCCAACAGCCGCCGCTATATCACCAGCGTAAACTTTTGTTATTTCCTCACGGTGATTAGCGTGCATAAGAAGTATACGTCCAAAACGCTCTTTTTTGCCTTTTACAGAGTTATATACATAAGAACCTGCCTCACAAGTTCCAGAATAAACCCTAAAGAACGCCAATTTACCTACAAATGGGTCATTCATTATTTTAAAAACAAGCGCCGAAAATGGTTCGCTATCAGAAGCGTGTCTTGCCACTTCCTCGTTTGTATGAGGGTTTGTTCCTTTTATAGACTCAATATCTGTAGGCGCTGGCATATAATCTATTACGCCGTCAAGAAGTTTTTGAACACCCTTATTTCTATAAGCTGTTCCACAGAATACAGGTACAAGTTCACAAGCTATACACGCTTTTCTAAGCGCTTTTTTAAGCTCATCTAAACTAATCTCCTCTTCTGATATATATTTCTCCATAAGTTCTTCATCTGTTTCAGCAATATCCTCAATAAGTGTGGCTCTATACTCATTAGCCTTTTCAATCATATCTTCTGGAATATCCTCAACAGAAATATCCGTTCCCAAATCATTGTTGTATATATAAGCCTTCATTTCCATAAGGTCTATAATACCTTTAAAGAATGCCTCCGAACCAATAGGAAGCTGAACAGCCACAGGGTGACAGCCGAGTCTTTCTTTTATAGAATTCATAGAACTATAAAAGTCAGCTCCCATTATATCCATTTTGTTTACAAAAATCATACGAGGTACGTTATACTCGTCAGCCTGTCTCCAAACAGTTTCAGTCTGAGGCTCAACACCGCCTTTAGCATCAAGCACACACACAGAGCCGTCAAGTACACGTAACGAACGCTCAACCTCTACAGTAAAGTCAACGTGACCTGGTGTATCTATAATATTTACCCTGTTACCGTTCCAATGCGCTGTTGTAGCCGCTGAGGTAATAGTTATACCTCTTTCCTGCTCTTGTTCCATCCAGTCCATTGTGGCTGTACCTTCATGGGTATCGCCTATTTTATAGTTACGGCCTGTATAGTAGAGTATACGCTCGGTAAGCGTTGTCTTTCCGGCGTCAATATGGGCCATAATACCAATATTTCTGGTATTTTCCAAAGTAAATTCTCTACCTGCTGCCAAAATTACTCCTCCTCATTAAACTAATTTAAACGTTTCATAAAAACACTTTGCGCCTTCCGCAAATGGGAAGGCATAAACAAAATATTATTAAAACGTCACAAAGTATATTTTTATTACCATTTATAATGTGAGAACGCTTTATTAGCCTCTGCCATTTTATGGGTTTCTTCTTTCTTTTTGCAAGCTCCGCCCGCATTATTTAAAGCGTCCATAATTTCACCAGCCAAACGCTCAACCATTGTTTTTTCTCCGCGTTTTCTGCTGTATGTTGTAAGCCATCTAAGACCCAAAGTACGTCTTCTATCAGGTCTAATTTCCATAGGCACCTGATATGTTGCACCACCTACACGGCGAGCCTTAACCTCAAGTACAGGCATAATATTATTCATTGCTTCCTCAAAAGCCTCTATAGGGTCTTTTCCTGTTTTTTCTGATACTTTATCAAACGCGCCGTAAACAATCTTTTGGGCTACGCCTTTTTTGCCGTCAAGCATAACGCTATTTATAAGTTTTGTAACGTTTTTGCTTTTATATAAAGGGTCTGGCAATACCTCTCTTTTACTTACACGACCTTTTCTTGGCACGATACTTCCCTCCTTAACAAATTTTAAATCATAGGTACTCGCGCGTAAACACACGTCTCATGCCTTACACTAATTATCTATACTAAGCAGATTGTATATAATTTTGTACAAGGCATTTAAAAACTAAAATTATTTCTTTTTAGGACGTTTAGCTCCGTATTTTGAACGAGCCTGCATTCTGTTAGCTACTCCGGCGGTATCAAGAGTACCTCTTATAATATGATAACGCACACCAGGTAAATCCTTAACCCTTCCGCCTCTAATAAGTACTACCGAGTGCTCTTGAAGGTTGTGTCCCTCACCTGGAATATAAGCTGTTACCTCAATACCGTTTGTAAGTCTTACTCTGGCTATTTTTCTTAAAGCTGAGTTAGGCTTTTTAGGTGTAGCGGTCTTAACAGCCGTACATACGCCTCTTCTTTGAGGAGAAGAAATGTCTGTGGTTTTCTTTTTAAGGGAGTTGAGACCCTTTTGAAGAGCAGGAGCTGTTGATTTTTTCTCAAGAGTTTGTCTGCCCTTTCTTACTAACTGATTAAATGTTGGCATTAAGCGCACCTCCTTGTAAAATTAATACATTCTGCGTAAATACAAAAAATTTTGTCTGACATACAAATAAAACCCTGAATTCAGACACCGTAAAATTTTATCATTTTATAAATTAAATGTCAAGCTATTTATACATTAAAAAATTAAAGTTACAATTAATATCTCTCAACTTTTATATCAATCCTTTCAGCATAGTCGATCAGCTCTTTGTTTTTATAATTAATTGCCCCAAAATTTTTTAAACAGCATATAACTTTTTCACAGTCGCGTATTATATTTTTAGCACACTCAATTTTATCATCACCTATATTCTCAAAAGCGTTTTCATACACAACAGCGCTTGCCGTATATTTGGCTAAAACACAGTCAATATCATTTTTATGCAGAACACCAGCAGCGAAAGGTATTTTGTTTTTGTTAAGACTTTTAAAAACGTTTGTTCCGCTTCCATTTCCCGCTATAACAAAAACTTTTGGCTTTTTAGTATTCTTTGTCATTTCAACACGACCAAAATAGCTATTGTAACTGCCATGTTCTATGTCAAACAAATAATTTATATAATCTTCTTTAAATATATCATCCGGCGTTCCGTATTTATCTACACACCCATTTTTAACACATATAACATAATCAGATAATTTTTCAGCCAAATCCAACTCATGTATAGTCAATATAATTGATATATTTTTATTTCGCGCCATATCGTTTAAAATAGATAAAAGCTCAATTTTATATTTAATATCAAGAAAAGTCGATGGCTCATCAAGCAATATAAGCTCTGGCTCTTGACAAAGAGCACAAGCCAAAAGTACTCTTTGTTTTTGCCCATCACTAATTTCATTAAAGTATTTGTTTTTTAAATTGAAAATATTTATAACGTTCATAGCTTCTTTTACTTTTGCTTTATCATTTTCACTCAAAAAACCAAATTTTCCCGTGTAGGGGTATCTTCCCATAGATACTATATCCTCACATGTATATTTTTCGGCATAAGGTTTTTGAGTAAATACAACTGATAGTTTTTTTGATATATCGCTTACAGGCATATCTGAAATATCTCTATTTGATATATATATATTTCCATAAATAGGTTTAATGTGTCTGGCTATACTTTTTATTATTGTAGATTTTCCGCCTCCGTTTGGACCTATAATGGAGAGTATTTTGCCGCGTTCAAGAGATATATTAATGTTATCAACAACAATTTTAGTCTTATATCCCACAGATGTATTTTGTGTTTTAAAAAACATTTATATTCCCTTCTTTCTTTTAAGTAATATAAATATAACTATAGGCGCGCCAAATATAGCTGTAACAGAACTTATACTTACCTCTATCGGTGAAAATAATGTTCTTGCTATTAAATCACATAAAAGACAATATACTGCTCCTCCTAAAAAACAAGCTGGAATTATAATTATTGGCTTTGAAGTACCCATTAAACTTTTTATAACATGCGGAACAGCCACACCTACAAATGACACAGGTCCGGCAAAAGCCGTTACGCATGATGAAAGAATACTTGATGTTATTATAAGAGCGGCTTTAAATACACTTAAATTAACTCCTAAGTTTTTAGCATATTTCTCACCCAACTGATAAGCCGATATTGGTTTTGATATTACAAACGCCAATATAAACCCAAATAAAACAAAAATTATAATAGCGTTTACATCTTTCCATGATATTCCCGAAAAACTTCCCATTGACCAATTATGTATATTAACTATATCTGTGTCACTTGCAAAAGTAACAACAAAATCAGTAATGGCGGAGCATATATACCCCGCCATTATACCACCTACTATAAGTACAGAAGAATTAGCCTTTTTTGAAAACATAAGTATAAAAACAGTACATACCATAGAACCCGCAAAAGAAAACACTATAAGCGACAATGAGCTTATTGATATTCCAAAACTAATAAAAATAACCATGTTAAGCGCCACAAACAATTCTGCTCCTGATGATATTCCAAGCACAAATGGGCTTGCTATGGGATTGTGAAAAAACGTTTGCATTAAAAATCCAGATACAGCAAGAGCGCCGCCAAGCATAAACGCCGCTATTGCACGCGGCATTCTTATAGTCCATATAATTTTGTATTCCGAGCCGTCACTTTGTGCGCCAAAGAGTATACCAGCTATATTTTCAAAACTAACTGATACACTTCCAAAACTTATGTTTGCAACAAAAAGTACCGCTACCAAAACTGACAGAATTAAAAACACAAATAAGTATCTTTTTTTTAAATTATAAAATTCCATAAACTACTCCAAACGATAAATATATTTAGGCTTTACACTTTCGTTATCATTAATAATACAATTAAAGTCAACAATCATATCTGTTATACTCATTGTTTCTTGAAACATATTTTGTGTTGTACACCATACATTTTTATTTTTTACAGCCTTAAAATCACCCAACAGCTCATTTTTAGATATAAGCTCGTCAAGTGTTTTTATTCCACCGTCTATTGTGCTGTTATATATCAAAATATCAGCGTCTTTAGCCTCATAATAAAACTTCTCAATCTGCATATTAACTGTTGATAAAGCGTTATTTTCGCTATCTAAACTGTCAAAAATATATTTTCCTCCCGCTATACCAATCATTTTTGATATATAATCATTCGGCTTACGCACATTTGCATAACCGGCGTTTGTTATATAAAAAAATGCTACCGTTTTTAAATTACTTTGGTTATAAACAAGAGAATTTAATTTGTGTATCTGCTCATCAATAATTTTTTTAGCCTCATACTCTTTTGACAACAGAACCGAATAAAGTTTGAGCCATTCCATTCTGCCTATAGGATGAGGTTCATAACTGGAGCGTTCCACAATTACGGGTATACCAAGTTTTTCTAATTTTTCTTTTACTTCTGGTGAGTGATAGAGCATTGTAGACTCAATGGCAATACCGCAATCATTGGCTAAAATAAGCTCATAATCAGGCATATTATATTTTCCGGCATAAATTATATCTCCGCTTTCAACAGCTTCTTTAGCTTCCTTAATATGTATATTTTGAGCATCAGTTCCAAAAAATTTTACAGTGTCAAAACTATCAAGCGCCCTAAACAAATCAATAGCCGATGTAGCGGATAGATATATATTTTCTACAGGCTGTTTAATTATTGTTATGTCTTCATCAATATTATTAGGAGTTTCAACGTCTTCTGGAACAACCAAAAATTTTTCACCGTCAACTATTGTTATAAGTTTATAATCCCCATAATAGTCAACCGAAAATTTTTCAGCATAACTAAGCTCCATACTTTTAGTACGCTTAATATCTTTCCAATTTATACCTTCGTTTATATTTTTGTCAGCTTTGCATGATGTAAAAAACATAAAAAAAACAAAAATGCAAAAACAAATTTTTCTCATATGCCTTACTCCATAGCTTTTACAGAATTTAAGTCAAAACTTAAAACATAATCTATATTATACGGCTTACTCATAGCTGTAGTATTAGCAGTAATATTTATGTCGTTATAAATATTTCCAAAAGGAATTTCAAAAACCGAAAACCCATTATTACTTATAGATTTATACTTTTTGTCTTCAAATATAATATAATCATAATATGGGCTCTCAAATTTAATCTCGGCGGTAACATTGTTATTTTTAACAACAATACATGTTGGAGACAATATTTTCGCTTTTCCGCTTCCTCCAGTTAAACTTACATCAATGCTATACTCGCCGTCAGAAAGTGTTTTATATAAATCCGGCTTAAAAACAATAACACGGTCGTACCATTTTTCTTTTTTTATACTCCACGCCGCACAGTCAATATCTACATTAAGCGCCTCAACTGGTACAGTATATGTATACATTCCTTCATCATTTTCGACATAATTTATGTAATCGTTTTCGCTTGCTTTTAAAGCCTGTTCGCCTTTTCCCATAAACAAATAGGCATATCCTTTTCCGCTTAGTGTTATAACAGCGTACATATTATTATTTTGCACATTAAGTTTAGCGTCAACTATTCTAAACATTGATGAACTCGACTCAACATTTACATTATATATTCCGTCTTCAATTTTGTCAGCGTAAATTGGGAGCTTTTCGCTATATTCAGACTCATAATTGTCTTCTGTTTCAATAGTATCAAATTCATCAATATTTTGGGCATTGTATTTTATATTTGAACATCCACAAAAACAGCTCACCAATATAATAAAAACAATAATTAATATCCTCATTATTTAATCACCTGTATTGTATTTCATAAACAAAGCAACTTAAATCAATATTTTTATTTAACGCTGTCAATAGCTGCTTGTGTATGTTCCACATATATATCTCTAATTTCCTCAATTTCACCTAAACCATGTATAATGCACTCAACTTCATAACCAGCTTTTTCAAATTGAGTTTTCCATGAGTCTTCTTCGTCCCCCGCCATATCATTATTGGCGTGGTCTCCCGCAACTACCATTAAAGGCTCAATAACAACTCTTTTATAATTTCCTTTTCCAACGTTTTCAATAACATATTCAAGTGTAGGTTCTGCCTCAACAGTACCTATAAAATAATTTTCATATCCTCTATCCTTAATCATACTTTGTAGTTTAGAATAAACTTCATTAGAGTCAGCCTCTGTACCATGACCCATAAAACATATGGCTGTTTGCCCATCGTCATATACTGATGTTGCTTTTGTAATAGCATTTATGACACTCTCAAAATCAGTATCCTCATTTAAAAGAGGCTTTCCCAAAACTAATGTCTCAAATTTGTCTTTGTATTTTTCAACAGCGTTTAATATGTCTGTATATTCATATCCATGCATTAAGTGAGTAGGCTGTACTATAAGTGTTTTAACTTTGTCGTTTGCTGCCCTTTCAAGCGCTTGCTCAACATTATCAATAACAATTTTGTCTCTTTCGGCAATTTTATCAATAATTATTTGGCTTGTAAATGCTCTTTTAACAGTATAATCACCAAATTTATCCGCTATAGCATTTTCTATAGCGCCTATAGTAACATCACGGCTATCGTTATAGCTTGTTCCAAAACTTATAACAAGAATTTCTTTATCATTGTTAGTTGTACTGTCATCGTTATTTGAATGTGACGAACAGCCTGTAAAAAACATACAAATAGTGGCAACACCAGTTAATACAAACATACCTAATTTTTTCATAACTTTTCTCCTCCTAATTTTAAAAAATTGAATAGCGTTACCACAATTAATTTATTATTTTTTGTTATATTAAAAAACAAAAAGGCACTAAACTTTATAACCACGTTTAGCGCCTAAAAATTGTTATGTATTTTAAAATTTTGCATAAAGCAAAAACATGAAAATAAACACTTCATGTATACATTTACAACCAATTACTCGTGGCTGAGGCAATAAGCCCAATTACAATATTAGGCAGGTTTCCTGACTTAAACATCAACGCATACGCCGCCTTCCCAGTTGCCCAGTGACATTATTAGCGTATACTCCATTATTACAGTGACGAGTTCGCACAGGATTTTCACCTGTTTCCCTTTTAACTAAGCCAAAATAAATACTTTGTTTAGCACCTAATACACTATTAAATTTTTAACACATGATACCACAATATATATTCTTTGTCAATTAATTAAACTGTTAAAAATAAAAAACCGTTTCATCGTCATTAAGGCGATGAAACAGTTGTAAATTAAAAATATTAATATGTGTTTGACCCCCTCTTTTTTATACTATAAAAAGTTTTAAAATAAATTTAATTCTTTCTCGTTTAAATATTCGGCAAGTGAATTTATAAGCTCTTTATTTGTTGGTTTTTTATAAAACTCGTATCCAAAAACATTTTTATACTCGCTTTTGGCATTGTTCCACGATATATCTATGCAATGTCTTATATTTCTCTCAACACATTTTGGCTGAGTATTAAACTCCACCGCCACTTCTGGATAAAGCCCTTTCGTTAATTCGGTCATAAACCTTGGATTTTCAACAACTTTATTTACAGCATATTTTATGTATCCATATCCTTTAAGACTTGGTCTTATACCTATTTTGTTTATAACCTCACTAAGAGTTATTGCTTTTGTTGATGATTTAGTATTTTTAACATTCTCGTTTTTATTATAATCATTTCTGCTACAAAGTTGAATTATTCTGCTTTGAATAATATCAACATCAAATGGTTCTGTAAGACAATGGTCTGCCCCATTTAACATAGCCAGTTCTGAGAACATTTTATTCTTTACATCGTTTACCGCTATAATTTTTGTGCCATTATAATTTATTCTATTTAGCTGTTCAATTACCCAAAGACCGTCATTGCCATTAAGCCCCATATATACAACAGCCGCCGAATAATTACAATTTAGTATACTCCTAAAAGCACTTTTTCCGTCAGTGACTTTTTCTGCCACACAAATTTTGTTGCCTTTTGAAAAGTTTTCTTCAATGGCCTTTATTTTATACTCGTCAGAACAAACAATAATAACATTAATCATACCTCAAGCTCTCCTTAAATAATATATCATATTTATCACCTCTATAATATTTAATATATATTTTAAACAATTTTTGTAAATAATTCATTAATATTGCATGAATAGCATTTAAATAAGAATGAATTGTAATTTTTTTGTCAATTTTTGTCTTTAAAATTCCATTCTTATGCTGCAAAACATTATATACAAAACATAGCATTAACAAAATTTTGTTTTAATAATCTTTTAAAATCAAAAAAGCTAATGTATTTGTTATAAATACATTAGCTTTTTATAAACATAATCGTCAGACAATTATTACTTATTTATCTAATCCCTCAACTTTAGCGTTATATGAGTATTCTGGTGTAGGGAAAGTTCCCTCTGCAACCTCTTTGTGGTATTGATTAAATGCGTCTAACATCTGTGGTCCAAGGCTTGCATATTTTTTAGCAAATTTTGGAACCCATTCATTGTATCCAAGCATATCGTGCATAACAAGAGCCTGTGCCTCGCACTCTTTTCCAGCTCCTATACCTATAATAGGAATATTTATATTATCTCTTATATATTTTGTAACTGATACTGGTACGCCCTCAACCATAACCATAAAAGCACCAGCAGCTTCAATAGCCTTAGCATCCTCAAGAAGCAACTCAACAGCCGACATGCTCTTTCCTTGTACTTTAAATCCACCCATCATACTTGATGTTTGAGGTGTAAGACCTATATGACCACAAACTGGTATACCAGCGTCAACAATTCCTTTAATAACAGCCGCAGAACGTTTTCCACCCTCAAGTTTTATTGCATCGCAGCCAATTTCCATAAACATTCTGTTAGCGCTTGCTATTCCCTGCTCAACAGATATATTATAAGAGCCAAAAGGCATATCTCCTATTATAAATGTTGTAGGCGCTCCTCTTCTAACTGTTTTTCCATGATGAATAATATCATCAACAGTAACTCCTACTGTTCCGTCATAACCAAGCATTGTCATTCCCATAGAGTCGCCTATCAATATCATTTCGATGTCGCTCTTTTCAACTATTGTAGCTGATGTATAATCGTAGCAAGTAATAAGAGTAATTTTTCTTCCGTTAGTTTTTGTTTCCATAATTTCAGGAACTGTAATTTTTCTCACTTTTATTGCCCCTTTCTATTTAAACAACACTTAATTTTTACCAATAAAAATTATAACAAAATAGTTGTCCGTTGTCAATAAGTTGTCCAACATTATTTCCACATATCCATAGCATGCACCATATGCAGTCTCATTGCGTTTTTAGCGCCTATAGCATCTCGGCTTTCCATAAAATCCATTATAAGTTTGTGGTCACGCAAAGAGTTTTTTCTTATCTGTTCATCGTGCTGTGTTTGCAAAACACCTACATAAACTGCCTGTAAAAGCACAGGCATAAGCCTATTCATAAAAGAGTTATGTGTGGCTTTAGCTATAGCCTTGTGAAATTCCAGTTCCTCGTTCATTCTATATTCATCGTTATATATTTTTTGTCCTAATATTTCTCCCAATTCTACTATGTTTTTTATCTCGCTTTCTGTGGCTCTCAAAGTAGCATAATAAGCCGCCTCTGGCTCAATTATCATACGCATTTCAAAAACCTCTTTAACGCTCGACTCATCATCTGCAAGAGTATAAAAAACATCATTTTCCTCTTTTGCAAAATCTTTTTTTACAAAAGTACCTTTTCCCCTTTTTATCTCAAGTACATTTCTTGTTACAAGTATTTTATTAGCCTCTCTCAAAGTTGAACGGTTTATTTTAAGTATTTTGGCAAAATCATTTTCATTAGGAAGTTTTTCACCAGGTTTAAATCTATTTTCAACAACAATCATACTATATATATCATCAGCAATCATTTCTGATAAACTTTTTGCCAAAATAACCACCTCTAAGCAATATTATTTACTTGATTATACCAAAACATAAATAATATTACAAAACAAAATTCTACAATTTTAACCCCTACATAAATTTACGCATATGTTTAAGAGCGCTTTTCTCAAGCCTTGACACTTGGGCTTGACTTATTCCAACCTCATCGCTTACCTCCATTTGAGTTTTTCCCTCAAAAAACCTTAAAGACAGTATATGTTTTTCTCTTGATGACAAATGACTCATAGCTTGAGATATTGATATATTATCAAGCCATTTTGCGTCTTTATTTTTCTCATCACTTATTTGGTCCATAACATAAAGCGTGTCTCCGCCGTCATGAAATACAGGCTCATAAAGTGACATAGGTTCTTGTATGGCGTCAAGCGCTATTATAACATCAGCTTTATCCATTTCAAGCTCTTTTGCTATTTCTTCTATTTTCGGCTCTCTCGAAAGTTTTGTAGTAAGCCTTTCTTTTGCCTGTAAAGCCTTATAAGCCGTGTCTCTAAGACTTCTGCTTACTCTTATTGAGTTATTATCTCTTAAATATCTTCTTACCTCTCCAATTATCATAGGAACAGCATACGTGGAAAATTGTACATTCTGCGACAAATCAAAATTATTTATAGCTTTAATAAGACCTATGCAACCCACCTGAAATAAATCATCCATTAGTTCTCCTCTGTTTGAGAACCTTTGTATAACACTTAAAACAAGCCTTAAATTTCCATATATATATTTCTGCTTGGCTTTTTCGTTTCCTTTTTTAATTTCATTAAAAAGCTCTCTTTTCTCCGCCGCGCTTAAAACAGGAAGTTTTGATGTATTAACCCCGCATATTTCTACTTTATTAAAAGCCATATAAACAGACCTCCCTCTTTAAATGCTATTTAGAATATTTCCCTAAACAGTCAATTTTTATTCACTTTGTAAAAAGTAAATAAGAGGTTTTTGGCTTTAATTTTACGCAAAAAAATTATGGGGCAAAACATTTGCCCCATTAAATGTGTTAAAAAACATTGATGGCTGTCTACGCTCCGCTACGGTCGGCTCAAGGCAAAGAGCCACTGGCTCTTTTTCGCTCCTCAAACTACCACAAGTCTTTTCAAAGGCTTGACCAAAACTTCGTTTCCTTAATTTTTAATCATACTTTTTAATTCCTATGTCGTGCCTAAAATGCTTGTCCTTAAAATCAATAACATCAACACCTGCATAAGCTGTTTTTCTCGCTTCGTCAAGAGTTTTGCCTATTCCGGTAATTCCAAGCACACGTCCACCGTTTGTAACAAATTTACCGTCTTTAAGCGCTGTTCCAGCATGAAAAACAATTATGTCATCTCTGTCAGCCACTTTTTCAAGCCCAGTTATCTCATGTCCCTTATCATACTTAACCGGATACCCTCCGCTTGCCTCAACAACACACACAGCGGCATTATCGTACCACTCAATATTAATTTGGTCAAGTCTTTTATCAACACAAGCCTCCATTATCTCAAGCATGTCACTTTTAAGTCGTGGTAATATTACCTGTGTTTCAGGGTCGCCAAAACGCGCATTGTACTCTATAACTTTCATTCCGTCTTTTGTAAGCATAAGACCAAAATACAGTATACCAACAAAATCTCTTTCCTCTTTTGCCATAGCGTCTACTGTAGGCTGGAATATGGTATTCATGCACTCATCGTTAATTTCTTTGGTATAAATACGGCTTGGAGAAAATGTACCCATTCCTCCTGTGTTAAGTCCCTCATCATTATCATAAGCTCTTTTATGGTCTTGTGCTGATACCATAGGAACAACTGTCTTTCCGTCACAAAACGAAAGCACTGATACTTCTGGTCCTGTAAGAAATTCCTCAATAACAACTTTGTTTCCAGACTCACCAAATTTTTTGTCAACCATTATTTCACTAAGAGCATCTAACGCCTCATTATGAGTATTGCATATCAAAACACCTTTTCCAAGAGCCAGACCGTCAGCTTTTATAACTATTGGTGTATTTTGATTAATAACATATTCTTTAGCATTATCATAACTGTCAAATATCTCATATTTAGCTGTTGGTATATTATATTTTTTCATAAGCTCTTTAGAAAAAGCCTTGCTTCCCTCTATTATGGCAGCGTTTTTGCGCGGACCAAAAACTTTAAGCCCGTTTTCCTCAAAAGCGTCAACAATACCCGCTACAAGAGGGTCGTCCATTCCTATTATAGTAAAATCTATACAATTATTTTTAGCAAAATCAACAAGTTTATCTATTTCCATAGCCCCAATAGGCACACACTCAGCAATTTGCGCTATACCGGCGTTTCCTGGAGCACAGTATATTTTATCAGCTTTAGGGCTTTGTTTAAGTTTCCATATAATGGCGTGTTCTCTTCCGCCGCTGCCAACAACCAAAACTTTCATTACAAAATCCTCCTGACTTTATTATTCTCAACAGTTATTTTATTTTCGGATATTAATTTTACAGCCTCTGGAAATATTTTCCATTCCGCTTGCTCCATTACTCTTTTTTGAAGTATTATTGGACCCCCGTCAGTCTCCTCATTTACAAAATGCACTGTGGCACCTGTAACTTTTACGCCTCTTTTAATTACCTCTTCATGCACTTTAAGCCCATAGTATCCATTTCCGCAAAAAGAAGGTATAAGAGATGGATGTATATTTATAATTTTATTTTTATATTTTTGTGTAAACTCAGCACTTAGCACAGTCATAAATCCAGCTAAAATTATAAGCTCCACGCCAAAACTATCCAAATGGTTTTCAATAGCATTAAAAAACTCATTTTTATTTTGGTAATCCTTTTTAATTATACACACGTTATTTATACCGTGCTTTTCGGCTCTTTTAATAGCGTAAGCGTCTTTTTTACTACTTATTACAGTAGCTATCTCGGCATTTTTTATGTATCCGCTCTCAATACTGTCAATTATAGCCTGAAGGTTAGTTCCGCCGCCCGAAACTAAAACTCCTATTTTAAGCATATTTCTACCTCTTTTTTATCGTTTTTAGTAATTTTGCCTATTATATAAGCCTTTTCTCCCATTTCTTTAACAGCTTCCATTATTTTTTCTGTATTCTCGCTGTCTGCTACAAGCACCATGCCAATACCCATATTAAATGTGTTGTACATATGCTCTCTCTCAATATCGCCTCGTTTTTGCATAAGCTCAAATATAGGAAGTACAGACCATGTTCCCTCTTGTATTGTAGCGCAAAGTCCTTTCTGTTTAGGTATACATCTTGGTATATTTTCTATAAACCCACCACCTGTAATATTGCTTATTCCTTTTATTTTAGCCTTTTTCATTATATTTAGTATTTCTTTAACATATATTTTTGTAGGGGTAATAAGACTTTCTCCTATAGTCATGCCAAGTTCTTCAACATATTCGTCACAATATTTTTCTATAGGTTCAAAAACTTTTCTTACAAGTGAATATCCGTTTGAGTGTATTCCACTTGAGGCAAGACCTATTATAGTGTCTCCCTCAACAATATCCTCACCATTTATAATATCTTTTTTATCAACAATACCCACGGCAAAACCCGCCATGTCATACTCATCAGCGGAATAAAAACCTGGCATTTCTGCTGTTTCACCGCCTATAAGGGCACACCCGCTTTGTCGGCAACCCTCAGCAACGCCGCTTACAATATCAGCTATTTTTTCTGGAATATTCTTTCCGCACGCTATGTAATCAAGAAAAAACAGCGGCTGAGCGCCATTACATACAATATCGTTTACACACATAGCCACACAGTCTATACCAACAGTATTATGTTTATTTTTAACAAAAGCTATTTTTAGTTTTGTTCCAACACCGTCAGTACCAGAAATAAGCACAGGTTCTTCCATATCCTTAAAACCGCCTAAAGAAAAAAGACCGCCAAAACCGCCTATATCCGTAAGCACTTCTTTTCTAAATGTACTTTTTACATGCTGTCTCATAAGTTTTACCGCTTCATAACCGGCTTCAACATCAACACCCGCATTTTTATAATCAAGCCCCATAACGCCCCTCCTAAATTCAATTAATTATTTTCAAAATTTATTATATTTTATAATACAGCCACGCCAAATAAAAGTCAAGAAATGTTAATTTTATGAATATATAAACAAGAAATTTCAAAATACTTCAAAATTCCTTTTCAATATTATAATACCCTTGTTTTAAATTCTCAATTTCTTTTAGCTGTATAACTTTTTTAAATTTATTTTCCATTTCTTCTACATATTTAGAGTTTTTAATAAAACTTATAACTCGTTTTTCGCTTAAAACTGTCACTTTTTTAAACATTGTTGTTAAAAATATACTGTTTATCTCTCTCAATATTTTACCGGCTATATATTCTGTAGAATGAACAAAACCGTTTCCATTACATTTATAGCAGTCTCTACCTATAATTTTTAAAACAGGAAGACTTCCTTTTTTTCTTGTAAGCTGCATAAGACCAAGCTCTGTCATTCCAACTATATTAGTTTTTAAACGGTCTTTGCTTACGGCGTCATAAAGTTTATTTTTAAGCGTTTTTTTATTATACTCGTCTTTCATATCAATAAAATCAATTATTATTATTCCAGATAAATTTCTAAGCCTTATTTGCCTTGCCGCCTCATAAGCCGCTTCTATATTAGTTTTTAAAAAAGTCTCTTCAATGTCTTTTTTGCCTGTAAACTTGCCTGTATTAACGTCTATAACAACACATGCCTCTGTTTGCTCTATTATTATAAATCCTCCGCTTTTAAGCCAAACTTTTTTATTAAATATACGTTCCAATTTGCTTTCTAAATAAAAGTTTTCAAATATTGGTATTTCTAAATCATAAAACGTTATTTTATTATTATCAAAAAAAGGTATTTGTTTTACATTGTTATAATCATAAACATTGTTTATAACAACCTCGTCAATATCCGATGTAAATATATTTTTTAAAACTTTTATAACAAAGTCCTCTTCTTTAAATATAACACAAGGCGCTTTATAATACGCCGCTTTTTTAATTATTTCAACTTTTTTAATAATGTTTTCAATCTCAATTTTAAACTCTTCTTCCGAACGCCCCTCACCTTCAGTACGCACTATAACCGAACAATCGACAGGTGCCATATTTGATATAATATTGCTTATGCGGTCTCTTTCATTGTCATCGGTTATTTTTTTTGAAATACCTATATTCTTTTTATTATAGTCGTTAAACACAATTATAACAAACTTTCCAACAAATGATAGTTTTTCAGTAAGTACAGCGCCTTTGTCTCCAAAAGCATCTTTTTCAACTTGTACAATTACAGTGTCTCCGTTTTTAATCGCATGTTCTTTTTCAAGCGGTAAATAAGCATTTTTGTCACTGCCTATATCAACAAAACAAGCGCTCATTCCCTTTAGTATATTTTTAACTTTACCGGCATATATATTTCCTACAAGACTTTTTTTTAAACCGCTCTCATAAAAAAACTCTACAGGCTCCCCATTTTCCGTAAGCAGTATTCTTGTTTGAAAAAAAGAGTTGTCTACAATTATTTTTTTCATTACTCACCAACCCCGTCTATAAGAGAAACCAAGCCGCCATTGTTATCTTTCATGTACATATCGTTACGCCTAAAACCAAAACTATATTTGTTGTAATCAATATCCAAAAAATCCATAAACGCCTCGGCTATTAAATCCGGTTTTAAATTACGTACGCTTCCAGCGTTTACAAGTGTTTTTAAAACACGTTCACCAGTATACTCAATATTTATAATATCTAATTTTATATCAGTTCTTTTTAAACTATTTTTAGTTTTTTTATCAACAAATATATCATCTTTGCCAAAAAAATCATATATATTATTTTCTATGTCATAAGACGAAACGGTTTTATCAAAATATATATTGTAAGACGCAGCACACACGCTTGACATGGTGTTTTTAACACCCTCTCTAAGTTTAACAATACGCGTTATTTTAAGCCCTTCTGGAAGAGAGCTATTTATATCTTTAATAAGCTCGTCTGCATTTTCCTCAGTGTAAAGCTGAAAATCACCATATTCACCAGTACTTGTGTAACCCAAACTAAGCGGCAAAGCGAATGATACCAATTGGTGAGGGTTAAATCCATTTGAGTAAGATATATTTATATCAGCTCTTTTAAACGCTCTTTGAAACGCTCTCATAACATCAAGGTGACCTATAAATTTTGCGTTTCCGTATTTTTCAAACTTAAATCTGTACCTTATATTATCGTTTGTCATAACAAATACCTCCGCCAAAACATTTAGCTCCGCAGTTACTGCATTTTTGGCGACAGTTAGGCGTTGTGGCAGCTTTATGCGCTTTTTCTCTTTCTTCAATAAAAAACTCTTTAGAAACGCCAACAGATATATGTTCCCATGGCAATATTTCGCTGTAACTTCTTTCACGGTTAGCATAAAACTCCATACTAATTCCAGCATTTTCAAAAGCCATTTTCCATTTATCAAATTTAAACAATTCTGTCCAACTGTCAAATCTACAACCACTAAACCAAGCGTTATAAATTACTTTAGAAAGTTTTCTATCACCTCTCGCCATAACCCCTTCTAAAGAACTCATCATTGTGTTGTGGAATGTAAAACGCACTTGTTTTCTTTTTATGCTATCTTTTACAAAAAGTCCTTTTTTTGTAAAGCTGTCATAACTATCCTGCTTGTCCCACTGAAAAGGAGTAAATGGCTTTGGAACAAAACATGAAGCGCTCGCGTTTACTGTAACTGGTTTTGGTCTGTTTTCTTTTGGGAGCTCAAAATATTTTTCAACTATTCTATCACATAAATCCGCTATTCCTTCTAAATCTTCATAAGTTTCTGTAGGCAAACCAAGCATAAAATACATTTTTACTTTAGTCCAGCCACCATCAAAAGCTAATTTACAGCCAGAAAGTATATCATTATCAGTAATATTTTTGTTTATAACATCTCTAAGTCTTTGTGTGCCAGCCTCAGCAGCAAATGTAAGAGAGCTTTTGCGTACTTCCTGTATTTTTTGCATTAAATCAAGTGAAAAATTATCTATTCTAAGTGATGGTAAAGATATACTTACCTTTTTATCTTTATACTCGTCAATAAGCCCCTCGGCAAGTTCTTTAAAACAAGTATAGTCGCTTGTAGCCAAAGAAATAAGCGATATTTCCTCATGACCAGATGTATTTAAAAGTTCCTTCGCTTGACTAAGCAAAGTTTTATAATTTTTTTCTCTTACTGGTCTATATATAAAGCCTGCCTGACAAAATCTGCATCCCCTTGTACAGCCCCTAAAAAGCTCAATAGTAACTCTATCGTGAACAACTTCAATAAGTGGTACAAGCTGTTTTTGCGGATAAAACACACTATCCATATCATTTACAATAACTTTTTTAATTACGTTTTTAGCTTTTGGGTGGTTAGGTGTTATAGACATAATTGTGCCGTCAGTGTTATACTCAACATCATAAAACTTTGGTATATAAATACCGTCAAAATCTAAAAGTCTTACAAAAAACTCCTCTTTGCTTTTTCCAGCTTTTTTATACTCTTTGTAAATATCAAGTATGTCATCATAGAGAACTTCTCCCTCACCCAAATACACAATATCTACAAAATCAGCAATCGGCTCGGCGTTATAAGCACACGAACCGCCACATATAATAATAGGCTCATCCTCTGTTCTGTCTTTAGAGTATATATGTATATCAGAAAGGTCAAGCATATTTAAAATATTTGTGTAACAAAGTTCATATTGAAGCGTAAAGCCAACAAAATCAAAATTTTTAAGCGGTTCCTGACTCTCTAAAGAAAAAAGCGCTATATTGTTTTTACGCATTTTTTCCTCCATATCAATCCATGGCGCGAAAGCTCTTTCACAATACGTATCATCACGCCTATTTAAAAAATAATATAGTATTTGTAATCCCAAATGTGACATACCAACTTCATAAACGTCTGGAAAACAAAACGCAAAACGTATGTCTATATTTGACACATCTTTTTTTACCATATTGACTTCCCCGCCTACATACCTTGCCGGTTTATCAACACTAAGCAAAATCTCGTCAGAAACAGCCCTCATATCTCCTATCACCTCTTAAACGCCATTAGACCAATTTTTTTACACTGTTTACAATTAATAATTAATTACTCATATACTGTGTTGGGTCTATACTTTCGCCATTTTTATGTATTCCGTAATGCAAATGAGCTCCTGTAGTTTTTCCTGTGTTTCCAGACAACGCCACAGCTTGACCAGCTTGTATTGTATCTCCCTCATTTACAAGCACTTTATTCAAATGCGCATAAAATACATCATATCCATTGTCAGTTCTAAAGTTAAGTTTTATACCATAACTTTCAGAATTTTCACACCCTGTCACAACTCCGTCTCTAACAGCTAAAATTTCTGTATTTTCATCAACAGCTATGTCTATACCATCGTGAAACTGCTTGTCATTACCAAGCGGGTCTTTACGTTCGCCAAAATTAGATGTAATTATTCCATTACATGGATTAATCCAATATTCACTTAATTCAGTTACCCCGGCGGTTCATCATATATTTCTTCATTCTCTATCAATGTGTTTTCTATTTCATTTTCAGTTTCATCACTATTTTTATTGTTAAAATCCGGTAGAGTCTCATTTTTTATTTTTTCTGTGTTTTTTTGTATAAATGTTTTTAAAGACTCTATTTGCGATTTTGTAATACTGCTTGATATGGCGTTTTTAAGATTAGCTTTAAACACTAAAACATTATCTCCGCCAAACTTAATAACAGCAGACAAAATTACTATAAGTACAACACATATACAGGCTTGAAAAAAAATTCTGTTAAAATATATATTTTCATTGTTTTTATTTTTTCTATAATATTGCTTTATACGCTCATTTCTTAAAGCATTTTTCAAAACAAACACCCCCTGTACCAAATTATACGTATTTGGCACAAAGGATATGTCATTAATCCTCGTTATATATTTTAAATTTATTTATAAAAGCAGTTCTCACATTTGGCTCACTTTCAACATAAACTGTTCCATCAAAAACAGAAACAATTTTTTTTGCTATCGCCAAACCAAGTCCATTTCCGCCTATACTGCTGTTTCTTGATTTATCAACACGATAAAATCTGTCAAATAAAAAAGGTATATTTTCTTTTTCTATTCCTTTGCCATTATCCTCAACAATTAAATACACATATTCACCATCATCCTTAGCCAAAAACTTAATAACATTTTCTTTTTTTGTATATTTAAAAGCATTGTCAGCATATATCCACAAAAGTTGTTTTATAGCATTACTATCTGAGTATATTTTTTTATTTGTACTGCATTTAAAAACCACTCTACGCTCAGCATGAGTCATTGAAAACTCTTTTACAACCTGTTTAATTATATCATATACCAAAACAGGCTCTCCCATATTTTTTAAATCAGATGTATCATCATACTTAGCCAAAAAAAGAAGTTTTTTGATAAGCACATTCATATTTTTAGTTTGTAACTTTATACAGTCTATAGCTTCTTGAAGTACTTCTGGCTTTTCTTTTCCCCATCTGTCAACAAGATTTATATATCCGTCTATTACAGCTATAGGCGTTTTAAGCTCATGTGATGCGTCCGATACAAACTGTATTTGCTGTTTAAAAGATACCTCAAGCCTGTCTATCATTGAGTTAAAAGTTAAAATAAGGCTTTTAATTTCGCCCTCCTCACTGTCAAAAGGTATTCTTTGACTCAAA
The DNA here is from genome assembly GCA_949743655.1 of uncultured Eubacteriales bacterium. Classification (GTDB taxonomy): domain Bacteria; phylum Bacillota; class Clostridia; order Lachnospirales; family Anaerotignaceae; genus Neoanaerotignum_A. The sequence goes on along the minus strand of CATJUP010000133.1, from coordinate 4,290 downwards.
TCGTCAATGCTTATACTTTCGGCTATTTGACTTATATTTTTTATAGGCACAAGTATAAACTGACATAAATACCGGCTTAAATATATAACAGCTATTATACCAACTATATCAATAACAGCTGCCCTTACAAGCAGCCACCTGTAATAAGGTGTGCTTAACTCAATAGCTTTAGCAGCTTCTATTGTATATTTCTCACTTCCGCTATAAGCAATTCTTCTTGCTATTGTATATTTCATACCGTCTTTATATACTTCAAGCGTTACTGTGGCAGGGTCACCTTTTACACTTTTTTCTTTTCCAACTTTAATATAATTACTGTCAGAAAAAGGTGTGTTATTATCAAAATCACTCTTGCTTATTTTTCCTGTTGAATAATTAATAATTCTAAAATCAATATTTCTGTCATTCAAAAACTCAGCTATAGCTGCCTCATCAGGTGAATTTCCGTCACGTATATATCTTTGTATTCTCTCTGTTGTGTATATAGTTTCATCAACAACTAAATTTCTGTATACAGTTGATACCGAGTTAAGTATAAATGTACTTGATATAATTACTATAACAGTAAACAACAGCCCAAAATATAATGTAACACGTCTTTGAAAATCATATATATTATCAACTTTATTATTAATCATTTTATTTTTCATCACTCATATAATATCCAACGCCTCTTGCAGTAAATATATATCTTCTTCCAAACTTTTCATCTATTTTAGCCCTAAGGTATCTTATGTATACATCAACTACATTTGTCTCACCAAGATAGTCGTATCCCCATACTTTATTAAAAATTTGGCTTCTTGTAAGCACAATATTTTTATTCTTTACAAGGTATAAAAGTAGTTCATACTCTTTTTTTGTAAGCTCCACAGCTATACCAGCAACATGAACCATTCTTTTGTCAGTATCTATAACCATGTCTTTAAACATAATTGAGTTAATTCTAACATCAAAAGTCTGAACATGTCTCATTGCCGCTCTCATTCGTGCTAAAAGTTCTTCTATAGCAAACGGTTTTGTTATATAGTCACTCGCCCCACTGTCAAGACCAGTCACTTTGTCAGACACACCGTCTTTAGCCGTAAGTATTATTATAGGTACATTCGATAATTTTCTTATTCTACGGCATATTTCCATTCCGTCAATGCCTGGCAGCATAATGTCTAAAAGAACAAGGTCGTATTTTTGTTTTTCAAACATATTAAGACCGTCTTTTCCGTCATGAGCAACCACAACATTATATCCTTCAAAAGTCAACTCAAGCTCAATAAATCTGGCAAGGCTAACCTCATCTTCAACAACAAGTATTTTACCTTTTGACATAAATGCTTCCCCCAAAAAATATATAAAAGCGAATAAACAATATTGTCATATTATTATAACATTTTATGAACAAAAAGCAAAACAATTTAATCAAAATTTTATTTAAAGTCATTTATTGTTATATGCACTTTTATAAATTTAATTAAAAAATAGGACTAACCTAAAAAAGTTAGTCCTATCAAAAAATAATCAAATCATCTTAATACTTCTTTAACTTTAGCAGCCTTACCTACTCTATCACGTAAATAATAGAGTTTAGCACGTCTAACAACGCCTCTTCTTATAAGTTCTATACGGTCAATTCTTGGCGAGTGAATAGGCCATGTTCTTTCAACGCCAACACCTGAGGCTAATTTTCTGACTGTAAAAGTTTCACGTATACCACCATTTTGTCTTTTAATTACAATGCCCTCAAACATCTGTAATCTTTCTTTTTCACCCTCAACAACTTTAGCATAAACACGTACTGTATCACCAACATTAAAATCGGCAATGTCACTTTTAAGCTGCTCAGATTCAATACTTTTAATAATGTCGTCCATAATTTTAAATCCTCCTAAAAAACTGATGTTCTTGCCGTATACATACAACGACAGCGGACCACCCTTATAATCAGGGGATATTATATCACTATACTAAAAACTAAGCAAGCAAAAAATTAATTTATTGCCAATTTTTTTGTTTTAAAGCGCTTTTACTTTTTCGAGCACGCCGCTTGTTTTTAAAGCTCCAACAAACACAAGAGTTATAACTATTCCTGCCGATGTTTGTATTAAAAGAGTAGGAGTCATAACCATAGCTTGAGCAAAACCATAATAAACTATTTTAACCGATGTATATCCCACTATCTGTATAATTCCACCGCATAAAGCACCCACAAAAAAATTTAATTTAGACTTAGGCATTAATTTTTCAACCACAATACCCATTACCATAGCCATAACAAATTTTATTATAAGTGTAGGTATAATCCATTGACTGTACCCTCCTATAATATCAGCCATAGCCGCGCCTATTCCCGCTGCCCATGCGCCTTTTTTTCCTCCAAGTACAATTACACCTATAAGTATTGCACAGTCGCCCAAATGCGTATATCCATTTGGAAATGGTATTTTAAAAGTATAAGTAAGCACAAAAACTATAGCTGCCATAGCCGCTGTTTTTGTTAAATCTTTTACAGAATATTTTTCCATAACTAATCTCCCCTTAAATATATTCGTATACTTATAATGCTGTATAATAGCACTTAATTGATTTAAAATCCATATATACAGCAAAGCAATATAAAATTGTATGGATACAATTTGTTATAATCTTAAAAACTCAAAAGCGTTATTATAAAATACATCTTCAATTCCCTTATCATCAATACCGCTTGTAAGCACTTTTTGTATTTCAACCATAGGGTGGTGAAAAGGCGCGTCTATACCAAACATTATTCTGTTTTTGCCAACTGTCTCATAAGCCTCTTTTATTTTACAACCCATAGGCATACCACTCATTTCAAGATATATATTGTTGTAACGTCTTGCCATTTTTAAAGCCGCATCTATATATACACCGTGCCCGTGACCCATATGTATCATAACTGTTTTTACATTTGGGTGTCTTTCAGCCAAAAGCGCTATGCTCCATGGCAATGAGTATGGCGGGTGTCCACTGTGTATAAATACTGGTATGTCATATTCTTTCGCAAGCTCCATTATAGGGTCTACAACCACGTCATCAGCCACATAGGCATTTTTAAGCGGATTAAGTTTTATGCCTTTAAATCCCTTTTCTTCAACATAATATTTAACAGTATCAATACTTTTTTTCCCTTCATTAGGGTTTGTAAAAACAATAGGAAAAACTCTTTCTGGATATTTTTTAAAAGCATATTCCGTATCATCGTTAGTATATTGATTTGCGCTGCAAAGTACAACTTTTTCCACTTCATATTCATCCATGTTTTTTATAATGCTGTCTATGTCGCTTTTAACACCAGCCCAACTTCCAAAATTGCCTACATGTGAGTGTAAATCTATTTTTTTCAATTCAAGTCATCTCCGTATTTAAAATTTTAAAAAAATATTAACACATAAATATAATATAATCTATAACATTCAAAAAATTTAATTAAATTGTACCCATACAAAATTTGAGTTGTTGTTTATTGATTTAAAATCATTTATGCTATATAATAAAAACAAAACTAAACGGGGGAATTAATTTATGTCTAAAAAAGTATACGCCATGTTTTTTAGCGCAACAGGTACAACAAAAAAAGTTGTAACGGCTATTGCCGCCGATATAGCTTCTGCTTTTAATTATGAACTTGTTATTTTTGACTTTACAACACCAGAAAACCGTGTTGACTCCAGAACATTTTCAAGTGACGACATAGTTATTTTAGGTACTCCTGTATATGCTGGTAGAGTACCAAATGTTCTTTTAAAATACATTAATACAATAACGGCGCAAGGCGCTTTTGGAATACCAGTAGTTCTTTTTGGAAATAGAAATTATGACGATGCTCTTATAGAATTAAAAACAATAATGGATAATAATGGTTTTAAAACCATAGCCGCCGGCGCATTTGTAGGTGCTCACGCATTTTCAACAGTTTTAGCCAAATCAAGACCAGATAAAAGCGATATGAAAAAGGCAAATGAGTTGGCATTAAAAGCTATTGATAAAATAAAAGCAAATGATTATACTCCTTTTAAAGTAAATGGTAACACGCCTATAAGACCATACTATACACCTTTAGGTCTTGACGGAAATCCTGTTGCAATACTTAAAGTTAAACCGCTTACAAATGATAGTTGTGACAACTGTGGTATATGCGCGTCAGTATGTCCAATGGGCTCAATAGACCCACAAAACCCAAAACAGTACATAGGTAAAGGAATATGTATAAAATGTGGCGCTTGTATAAAAAAATGTCCAAAAGGCGCTAAATATTATACCAACGAGGAATAT
>CATJUP010000132.1 GCA_949743655.1 uncultured Eubacteriales bacterium | reverse complement strand
TGGTAATATTTAAATTTTGGAATATAATTAAAAATTTTTGTAATTTGCCATATATAAAAACCATTATTTATTTTTTAGTTTAATAAATAATGGTTTAATGGCAAAGTATTAAATGTGTTTAAACATTAAAAAATAATGTCTGCGGTGTTGATATTAAAACCACTTTCAGTTACAATTTTTATGTCATTTTTAAAACTTACGCCATTTGTTGTAAGCATATCACCTGTTATAGCGGCATTAGCGCCGGATTTAAAAAGCTCTTTTCCACTGTCACATAAATTTAGGCGTCCACCGGCTATGCGTATGAATGCTTTTGGCATTATAAATCTAAATATAGATACTGTTTTTATTACATCGTTATAACTAATTTTTTGTATGTTTTCAAGAGGCGTGCCTTTTATTGGATTTAAAATATTTATAGGTACTGATTTTATGTTTAGCTCTCTTAAACTAATAGCCATGTCTATTCTGTCATCAATACTTTCTCCAATACCTATAATACCGCCAGAACAAACCTCAATGCCGGCTTTTTGGGCATTTTTTATTGTAAGTATTTTATCGTTATATGTATGGGTTGTGCATATAGAGCTAAAATGATTTTTAGAAGTCTCTATATTGCAATGTATTCGGTTTATATTGGCTGATTTAAGTTTTTTGAACTGTTCAAAACTAAGCAGTCCGCCAGAAACACATATATTTATATTTTTACTTAAATTTTTTGATATTTCGCAGATTTTATCAATCTCATAATTATTTAGAGCTTTTCCAGATGTAACTATTGAAAATCTTTTTATACCACTTTTAGCAAATGACTCAGCAGATTTAGTTATAATATGCTCATCAAGTTTATATTTTTGGACTGAAGTGTTGTAAAAAGATGATTGAGCACAAAATTTACAGTTTTCACCACAAATGCCGCTTTTGGCATTTACAATAGCACAAAAGTCAAACTGAGCGCCGCAAAAAATTTGTCTTATTTTGTTAGCCAAATTAGATAATGTGTATGTATCCTCGTTAAAAAGTTTTTTTGCCTCATCAAAATTTATGTCATTTTTTGATATAACCTTTTTAAAAATATGATCTGTATAGTCTTTCAAAATAAAAAATCCCTCACTCATTAAAATTTTTTATAATTCTTTTGTTCATTGCCTGCCCAACATATATTGATATTAATATTTTTATAATGTCGCCAATTATAAAAGGAGCAACACATACTGCTATGGCGTATTTTATAGAACTATTAGAAGAGAATACAAAATATGCTGTGCCAAAAATATATGCCACAAAAGTAGCTATAATAAAACCTAATATTATAATTACTTTATTTTTAAATTTGTTTTTAAAATAACCACATATAAGCGCCATAAATATAAATCCTATAATGTAACCACCTGTTGGACCCAAAATTTTAGCTACTCCACCAGAATAGCCAGAAAACACTGGAAGACCAAAAATTCCTAAAAGCATGTAAGTTAAATAACTTATTACAGTGTTTTTAGTACCTATTACAAAAATGGATATGTATATCACTAAATTTGTAAATGATAAAGGTATAATGCCTATTGATATGCTCATAGGACCTAATATACACATTATAGCGGCTGATAAAGCACAGTATGACATTGTATGTACTGATATAGTTTTCATTTTATCACTCCTAAAAAATTTTATGGATAGATTATAATTAATTACAGTCTAATTGTCAACTATTATTTTAAAATAAGTTTACAATTAAAGTTGTACACAAACAATAAAAGGGCACATTGATATATTTATTTTTTAATGGTAAAATGTATATAATTGTTGAATATTATTGTGGAGGTGTGTATATTGGACAACGAGGAAACATTGCATGGTACTGTGGAAGATATAATATACTCCAACAGCGATAATGGGTACACTGTGTTTTCTGTAGAAAATGACGAGAAAAGTTTTGTATGCGTTGGAACAGCGCCGGATATACACGCCGGTGAGAATATTAAAATTACGGGAAATTGGATAAACCACAGTACATATGGCACTCAGTTTCAAATTTTGTATTACGAAAAAACAATGCCAACAACTTTAGATGGTATTGAAAAATATTTGGCGTCAGGCATTATAAGAGGTATAGGCAGAAAAACGGCAAAAAAAATAGTAGAGCGTTTTGGAGAGAATACGTTTTATGTTATAGAGGAAAAACCAGAGCGGCTTGTTGAAATACGAGGAATAAATTATGAAAGGGCAGTAAAAATAAACAATGATTTTTGCCAGCAAAATTCTATGCGCAGCACAATGCTTTTTTTGCAAAATTTTGGTGTTACGCCGTCTTATGCTATTAGGATTTTTAAAAAGTATAAAGAAAAAACAATTACAGTTGTAAAAAATAATCCTTATAAATTGGCTGATGATATACATGGCGTTGGATTTAAAATGGCGGACAAAATAGCAGCATCGAGCGGATTTTCGCCAAATTCACCAGAAAGATTAAAATCAGGGGTTAAATATGTTTTAAATCAGGCGTCTCTTGACGGACATGTTTATTTGCCTTTAGAAATACTAATACAAAAAACTTCTGAAACGCTTGGTATTGATAGTGAGACTGTTAAAAATGTTTTAAGTGAACTGCAGCTTGACAGACAAATATGGCAGGATAAAAATGACTGTGAACATAGAGTGTATATGAATGTTTTTTATCAAGCAGAAGTATTTGTAGCTAAAAAGTTGTTGGAACTTTGTATTAACAGTGAAGTACATGATGAAGAGTATTGTTATAGTCATATTAAAAAAGCTGAGATTAAAACAGGTATAAAGTTAGATAAAACTCAAATAGAGGCTGTTATTGAGGCTATTAACAAAGGTGTTCTTGTTATAACGGGAGGACCAGGAACAGGCAAAACAACTATTATAAACACAATAATAACGCTTTTGGAAGATGACGGCAAAGAGATTATTTTAACAGCGCCCACAGGCAGAGCGGCAAAAAGAATGACCGAGGCAACAGGAAGAGAAGCATATACAATACATAGGGTGCTGGGAATTAATTATGTAAGTGAGGACAAAGGAAGACAGGTTTTTGAGAAAAATGAGGACTACCCTATTGAAGCCGATGCAATTATAGTTGATGAAAGCTCTATGGTTGATATACTTCTTATGAGTAATCTTTTAAAAGCTGTAAGAGAGGGCACAAAACTTATACTTGTGGGTGATGTTGACCAATTACCATCAGTAGGTGCAGGAAATGTGCTTAAAGACATTATACAAAGTGGTGTTATAAGTGTGGTAAGGCTTACAAAAGTTTTTCGTCAGGCACTTGAAAGTGCTATAATAATGAATGCTCATCGTATAAATAATGGTCAGGTACCAGTTGTTAATGAAAAAAACACTGACTTTTTTCTTGTAAAAAGAGCAAACAGCGCTGATGCTGTTGCAACATTAAAAGAGCTTATAATTAAGCGCCTTCCTAATTTTTCACAGTGCGACCCTTTTAATGATATTCAAGTGCTTACGCCAATGCGAAAAGGTCAGTTGGGTGTTTATGAGCTTAACAAATACTTGCAGGAAGCTTTAAATCCTCCAGACAAAAACAAAAAAGAAAAGGTTTTTAAAAATTTTGTTTTTCGTCAGGGCGACAAAGTTATGCAGATAAAAAATAATTATAATACAGAATGGAAACTTTATAAAAGAGGTATTTTAATAGATACAGGCTTAGGCGTATTTAACGGCGACAGTGGAATAATAGAGGATATTAGTGATAGAAATGAAACTGTTACGGTTAGTTTTGATGACGGGAAAAAAGTTGTTTATGATTTTGCAAGACTTGATGAAATTGAGCTTTCTTATGCTGTAACAATACATAAATCTCAAGGCAGTGAGTATCCCGTTGTTATAATACCGCTTATAAGCGGACCGCCAATGCTTTTAAGCAGAAATCTTTTGTATACGGCTGTTACAAGAGCCAAAAAACTTGCTGTTATAGTTGGGCTTTTGGATACAATAAAGCGAATGGTTGATAATAATAGAGAAACAAATAGATATTCTACATTAGATTTGAGACTTAAAAATATATACGATTTTATAAACCAATAGGGAAGAATTATTATGAATTTTATTGATTATTTAATTAATTTTGTGTATCCGCCAAGGTGTTGTATTTGTGGAAAACTTACTGGCTTTTTGTGTGACGCTATTGTTTGTGACGAATGTGCTAAAGAAATGAAATATGTAGGCGATTTAGCTGATTACAAAAACACGCTTGAAATAAATTTGGGTCAAAAAATTTATTTTGATTATGGTATGGCTGTTTTAAGTTATTCTTTTGTTAAAAAGTCTATAGAAAGATATAAATATTTTGGTGAGAGAAGTATAGGTAAACAGTATGCTAAAATTATGTATGAATATGTAAAACATAAAAATATATTTGAAAATGTAGATTTTATAGCGTCTGTACCTTTAAGCCATAAAAGACTTAAAACAAGAGGTTACAATCAAGCGGAATATATGGCAAAACAATTAGCGAATATTTTGGGTATAAAATATATTGATGTGCTTGAAAGAATACGCACAACTAAACCTCAAAACGAACTTAACCTGAATGAGAGAATTGAAAATGTAAAGGGTGCGTTTAAAACTAAAAATGTAGATGTAAGCGGAAAGAATATTGTTATAATTGATGACATATTTACTACAGGTTCTACAATAAACGAGTGTGCGGCTGCGCTTAAATGTGCTGGAGCTAATAAAGTTGGTTTTTTAACTCTTGCTGTGTCTGAATTTAATTTATCAAAACATTGATTACTGTTTACTTCAATTTAATTTGAACTTTTGAATGAACAAAGTCAAATATTTTGATTTTATTAATAATACTTAATAATTACCTATATTTGACAAAATTAAAATATATAAATATATTAAAACAAAGGAGGAAATAAATGTTAAGAACAATAGTGTTTTTTATTAAATTAGCTTTGAGTCTTATAATGATAATGCCTATATTTAGCAAAGTAAAAAAAATGAAACAGAAAAACGACCCGAATACGGATTATTTTATATTTGATTTTGTTAAAGGTTGGGCGGAAAAGAGACTTAAAGCTACAAAAAGCCGTGTGCATGTTATAGGTATTGAGAATATACCAGATGAAAATGTACTTTTTGTAAGTAATCATCAAAGTAATCTGGATTTTTTGCTGCTTTTAGCCAAAATAAATAAGCCAATAGGTTTTGTGGCTAAAATAGAACTGGAAAAAATACCGCTTTTACGTGATTGGATGAGAGCTATAAATTGCGTGTTTATAGATAGAAATGACATGCGTCAGCAAGTAAAAACAATAGTTGAGGGAATAAAACTTTTAAAAGAAGGAAAATCGCTCGTTATATTTCCCGAGGGCACAAGGTCTAAAAACGGGAATATAATGGATTTTAAGGCAGGAAGTTTTAAACTTGCTACAAAAAGCAAAGTGCCAATAGTGCCTTTAACTATTGACGGAACATTTAAAAGTTTTGAGGGAAATGATAATAAGTTAATAAGTAATGATTTTTATTTGTATATACATAAGCCTGTGTATATAGATAAAATTCCAAAAGAAGATGCCGAAAATATAAATAACTATGTGAGAGATATAATTAAAAAACCGTTGGAGGAGAAAACGAAATGATAAATAATAAAATAATGAAACGTAAAATTAAGTTTTTAATCCCGATTTTTGTAATTTTGTCAATGTTTTTTACAACGGGCTGTGCCGCGGGCAATACATTAAGCCAATTAGCTAATCCACAAGCCCCAAAAACTGACTTTTTAAATCCAGAAGATTTACAAGTGCATTTTATATCTGTTGGTCAGGGTGACAGCGAGCTTATAAAATTGCCTACAGGTGAGAATGTTTTAATTGACGCTGGAGATACTAAATGCGGAGATTATCTTGTTAATTATATTAAAAGTCAGGGCGTTGAAGAAATTGATATGGCTATAGCAACTCATCCTCACAGTGACCATATAGGCTCTATGAGAGACATTATAGAAAATTTTAAAGTAAACCATATAATGATGCCTGATTTTGATTATGATACAATGACATACACAAACCTACTTTATTCAATAGAGGAAAACAATGTTGACAGAATAGTAGGAAAATACGGTGATACTTTTGAGGAAGGTGAAGCGTATTTTGAGGTTCTTGGTCCTGTACAGCAGTATGAGGATGCCAATAATATATCTCTTGTTATTATGATGACTTATGGTGACAATAAATTTCTTTTTACTGGTGACCAAGAAAAAGAAGCTGAAAAAGACGTTATAAGCATGGGTTATAATTTAGAGGCGGATGTGCTTAAAGTTGGTCATCATGGTTCAAAAACGTCATCAAGTCAAGAATTTTTGGATGCTGTAAAAGCCGATATAGCTGTTATAGAAGTGGGAGAAGGAAATGACTATGGTTTACCTAAAGACGAAGTTGTAATGCGTATAGCAAGAAGCGGCGCAACTGTTTACAGAACTGACCAGTCAGGAAACATAGTAGTATCCTCAGACGGAAGCAATTTGTCTATACTTACTGATGATAGTTTGGATAGCATGTTAAATTCTATATTGGAAGTGCCAGGCAATACCTCTTCAGATACAGATAAATTAAAATTTATAGGAAACAAAAATACAAAAATTTATCATTCAACTGACTGTAAATCAATTCCAGCAGAAAAAAACAGAATTGAGTTTAACTCTAAAGAACAGGCAGAAAAAGAGGGCTATAAACCACATAGTAACTGTGTAAATTAGTATAAAACAAAAATGTATATCATATACTTCATTAGCGTGTATTATAAATAATTAAGGGAGGTATTATTTGTGAGTGTATATGATATATATGACGACATAGCTAAAAGGACAAACAATAATATTTACATAGGCGTTATAGGCGCTGTAAGAACAGGAAAATCAACGTTTATTAAAAGATTTATGGACTCTCTTGTTTTGCCTAACATACAAGACGAATATACAAAAGAGAGGGCTAAAGATGAAATGCCTCAAAGTGCATCTGGAAAAACAATAATGACCACAGAACCAAAATTTATACCAAACGAACCTGTTAAAATAAATGTTGGAGACAACTTAAACCTTAATGTGCGTTTAATAGACTGTGTGGGTTATGTTGTGCCCGGTGCGGAAGGGCATATGAGCGGTGACGAGCCAAGAATGGTAAACACACCATGGAGTTCTTCGCCTATACCTTTTGAGAAAGCTGCCGAGATGGGTACTCAAAAAGTAATTAAAGACCACTCAACTATTGGTATAGTTGTTACTACCGATGGAAGTGTTACAGACATTGGACGTGAAAACTATGTAAACGCCGAAAAAAGAGTTATAGATGAGCTTAAAGAATTGGGAAAACCTTTTATTGTACTTTTAAACTCGGCGCATCCATATTCTCCAGAAACTGAGGAGCTAAGAAAAAATATAGAGGATGAAAACAATGTTTCTGTGCTTAGTGTAAACTGTGCTCAGCTCAAACAGGACGATATAACGGATATTATAGAAAAAATACTTATGGAGTTCCCTATAAAAGAGGTTAGACTTGATTTTCCTAAATGGCTTGATACACTTAGTTTTGAACATGATATTAAAAAAGACGTATTGTTGGCTATAAGGAATTTTATGGAGAACGCTGATAAAATAAACGACATAAATCCAAATGCTAAAGAGCTTGAAAAAAGCGACTACATAAGAAGCGCTTATGTGCGCGATATTGATATGGGTACTGGAAGCGCCGATATAGATATAACATTAAATGACGGACTTTTTTATAATGTTATAAGCGAAACAGCGGGCAGTAATATAAAAGACGATTATGAGCTTGTGTCAATTTTAAAAGAGTTATCTGATATGAAAAAGAATTACGCCAAAATTGAGTCTGCGCTTAATGATGCCCAAAATAAAGGATATGGTATTGTATTTCCTCAAAAAGAGGATATTAAACTTATAGAACCGCAAATTTATAAACAGGGTTCTCAGTTTGGTGTAAAACTAAAAGCCAGAGGTAACAGCATGCACCTTATAAGGGCTGATATTGATTTTGAGGTAAGCCCTATTATAGGCAGTGAGGAACAAACAAAAGAATATATTAATAAACTTAAAGAGGATTTAAAGCAAGAGCCTGAAGAAGTATGGAAACTTAATATATTTGGCAGAACTTTAGACTCACTGCTTACTGAAGGAATTAATGGAAAATTGTATTCTATGCCGCAGGATGCCCAAAATAAATTGCAAGAAACAATGCAGAAAATAATAAACGAGGGAAATGGCGGTTTAATTTGTATATTGCTTTAAAAGTATTGAATAATGACAGCCTTTTTGGTCAAATGGTTTGTGCTAAAGTGGAAATATAATAAATTTTGTTGTGATAAAAATGAACTTAAAAAATATAATTGAAAACCGCGTGTTTGCGCGGTTTTTAATTTAAAGTTTTTTAAAAGTTTGCGAGAGTTGGGTAACAGCGCATTAAAGGCTATTTATTCCTCATACTCCTCGTCCTCATATCCATATTCATAAGCGGCATCCTTAATTATCTCAAATAAAAAATCTTCTGTTGTATCAAAAATTTTTTTAAATGTTATAAAATCATCTTCAGTGCTTATATAAATAGGCGGATTTTCAACTCCATTTTTTAAATCACTTAATAAATATCCAGCATGCCAAACACCTTGATTTTCTGTAAAAATGATAACATAATTTTCTGTTATATCGCTCCACTTTTCAACAGGCGTGTTGTATAGAGTAAAATACTCGTTATTCTCATAATCTTTTTGGTTTCCATTTTCCATAGCTTCTACAAATTCCTCTTTCCAGTCATACTCAAGCTCTTCTTCAATAGCCTGATATGTAGTAAAGACCTCTTCTGGAGGATTTATATGGTGAAGAATGTCGTTTATATCATCCATGCCATATTTCTTTAAATATTCACGGTATACTTCTGGAAGAGGTGCGCCTATTGTTTTTTCGGCTTGGAATATAGAATTATCCGAAAAACCTTTGTGCTCAACATTGTTATTATATAATTCCATAATTTTATTTATTTCCATATTGTATCTTCCTTTCATAAAATATTTATAATAATTATATCATAAAAATTATTGTGATTTAATATTTATAATAATTTTATCTTAAACAAATTTTAAATATTTACATACTTTTTTATTAATAAATAAGTCTGTATAATTACATTATAGACAAAATAAAACACAGTATTGGGGGAAGGGGAAAAAATGTACAACATTCTTATTTGTGATGATGAGAAAGATATTGTTTCGGCATTAAAAATTTATCTTACTTCTGAAGATTATAATATTTTTGAGGCTTATACAGGTAAGGAGGCGTTAGTGAAAGTAAAAAACAATAATATACATTTAATACTTATGGATATAATGATGCCTGAAATGGATGGCATATCAGCCACTGCTAAACTACGTGAAGAGTACAATATACCTATAATAATGCTTACAGCCAAAAGTGAGGACAGCGATAAAATACTTGGGCTTAACATAGGTGCTGACGATTATATAACAAAACCGTTTAATCCTGTTGAGGTTCAAGCAAGAGTGCGTTCTCAGCTTAGGAGATATGTAAAATTAGGCGGTATAGAACAAAAGCAAGGTAAAATATCTATAGGAGGAATTGAGATTGACGATGAAAGTAAAAAAGTATCAGTTGATGGTGAAATGGTAACATTAACTCCTATTGAGTACAATATACTTAAATTTTTAATGGAGAACCCAAATAAGGTTTTTTCCTCAGCCCAAATATATGAGAAAATATGGAAAGAGAAATCTATAGGCTCAGAAGGTTCGGTGGCTGTGCATATAAGGCATTTGAGAGAAAAAATAGAAATTACACCTTCGGAGCCAAGATATATTAAAGTGGTTTGGGGACATGGTTATAAAATGGAGGCTAATAATGGAAAAATTGAAAAGTAATATATTTATAAAAATGTTTTTATGTGTTATATTTATTTTTTCGTCTGCTGTTGCCGGAATAGCTCTTGTATGTATAATTTTGGCTTTTAATTACGGTTGTTATAACGAGAACACGGATACATTTATAAAAACTAACATCTGTCGAAACTATATTGAAAATAGAGTGAAGAGTTATGCTAACGAATATAGTTATAACGGTTATTTTGAAATGAGAGAAAAAGGTCTTTATGTTAAAGTGTACGATAGGGGATACCCATATCAAAATATGCCAGAGGCAACATACTCATTTGAGGCTGATGACGGAAATTTTTACTCAATAACAGCTAATCAAAGTGAGTATTATAACACTGTTACTAATGAGGGGGATTTTTTTGAAGGCGGAAAAGTAAAAGAAGTTGGTCTTGAGGGAAATATTGAATATATTGCCGATAACGGCAAAGAATATGAGATATTTTACGCGCTTGAGGAACCTATACCAGAAGGAAGTTATATTTATTATCAGTCTAAAATATATGAAAGTGTTTATCCTTATAGTGATGAAGCTGTTGGAGTAGCAATAATATTTTCGATATTAGCCGCTGTATGCTTGATTTTGCTTGTTTTTTCAGCCGGACATGTTAGAGGTAAAAATGGTATAACACTTAATTTTCAAGATAAAATACCATTGGATTTGTATTATGCGTTTTCGTTTGTGTGTATTTTTGTTTCAATGTTAGTTGTTGCTTGGCTTTATGACATGATTTTAGGTTATGAGCATTATTATTGTATGAATTTAGTTGCGATTGTTATGTTTTTTGCATCTGCAGTATTTTTATCAACTGTTCTTACAACATCTACGAGAATAAAAGCTGGTAAGTTTTGGAGAAACACAATACTTTTTAAAAGTAAGGAACTGCTTTTTAAATTTTTTTTTATTGTAAAAGACATAATATGCGAATTTTTAAATGATGTTCCTTTGGCGTGGGGAGTAATATTATGCACAATATTTGTTATGATTGTAAACTCTGGAGCTAACTTAACATTTGCATTTCTGTTTGATGTGGTGGTGCTTTTAGCGGTAGCTAAATTTACTAAAATGGCGGTAAAAATAGAAAAAGCCGCTAAAGAAATGGCTAATGGAAACATAAATTTTAAAATAGACACATCAAATATGAAATGGAGATTAAAAGAACATGCCGAAAATCTTAACTCAATAAACAATGGAATTTCAATAGCTGTTAAAAAACAAATGAAAAGCGAGAATTTAAAAACGGAACTTATAACAAATGTGTCTCATGATATAAAAACACCTCTAACATCAATTATAAATTATGTAGAGCTTTTAAAAACGGAGCACACACCGGAGCAGGAAAAGGAGTATATTGAAGTGCTTTCACGTCAGTCAGAGAGATTAAAAAAACTTATAAGCGACCTTATAGAGGCGTCTAAGGCGTCAACAGGCAATATAAGTGTTGATATTAAACCATTGATTGTAAGTGAGATAATATATCAGTCTTTGGGAGAGTACAGCGACAAATTTAAAAAATTAGAGCTTAACGCTATTGTTTCTGTTCCAGAGAATGAGGCTAAAATAAACGCCGATGGAAAACTTTTGTGGAGAATTATGGATAATTTATTCTCAAATGTGTGTAAATATACACAATATGGAACAAGAGTTTATGTTGACTTAAAACAAGATAATAATTTAACATGTATATCAGTTAAAAACATATCAAAGGAGCAGTTAAACATTAACTCCAACGAGCTTATGGAGCGTTTTGTTAGAGGTGATAAGTCGCGTAGCACAGAAGGAAGCGGTCTTGGGCTTAATATAGCCAAAAGTCTTGTTGAGTTACAGGGCGGAACGTTTAGAATATATATAGACGGAGACTTGTTTAAAGCGGAAATAAAATTAAAGTCATAAAATATTTAATTTAGTGTTTTTAGTTTTAGTAAGGAGTGTGGTTGTTATGTTTAATATTTTGTTTAAAATAACCGCTGTTATTACTCTTATTTTAGCTGTAGGATTTTTCATTTTTGGTGTTCATCCAAAAATAGGTTTTGCATTTACTAATGTGTTTGCGTTTTCTATTTATGCTATGTCAATTTTAATTATGGCAATGTTAATATTATTTATTATTCCTTGTAATAAAAAATAATAAATAGAATATTTAAAAACTGTCACATAATTTAATGTGGCAGTTTTTTGTAATAAGGGTATACAAAAAAACACAAATTTATGATATACTGTTTTATATTATTTTTGAATTGAGGTTTTTGTATGAATATATATAATGACATATCTGAAATAGTGGGAAGAACTCCGCTTTTAAAATTAAAAACAGAGACTAAAGCTAATGTCTTGGCAAAATTGGAGTTTGTTAATCCGGCGGGAAGTTCTAAAGACCGTGTTGCTAAATTTATGATTGACGAGGCTGAAAAAAGTGGTCTTATCAAAAAAGACACAGTTATAATAGAGCCCACAAGCGGCAACACAGGTATAGGTCTTGCGGCATTAGCGGCAGCAAGAGGGTATAAAACAATGTTTGTAATGCCAAATACAATGAGTATTGAAAGAATTAACATATTAAAGGCTTATGGTGCAGAGGTTATACTTACTGCTGGAAGTGAGGGTATGCAGGGCGCTGTAAAAAAAGCTGAAGAAATTTCAAAAGAAATAAAAAATAGTTTTATAGCAGGACAATTTGAGAACCCGGCTAACCCAAAAGCACATTACAACACTACTGGTCCCGAAATATGGGAGGATACAGAAGGAAATGTTGATATATTTATAGCGGCTGTTGGTACGGGTGGAACTTTAAGTGGAGCTGGCAATTTTCTTAAAGAGAAAAATCCAAATATAAAAGTTATAGCGGTAGAGCCGGCATCATCACCATTGTTATCTAAAGGTGTGGCTGGAGCACATAAAATTCAAGGCATAGGCGCTAACTTTGTACCTAAAACACTTGATACAAATGTATATGACGATATAATAACCGTTACTGACGACAACGCGTATAAAACAGGAAGAGAATTGGCTAAAAAACAGGGTATACTTGTTGGTATTTCCGCTGGAGCGGCTGTATGGGCGGCTGTTGAAACAGCTAAAAAACCAGAAAACGCAGGCAAAAATATAGTTGTTATTATACCAGATACTGGCGGAAGATATTTTTCAACACAAGGATATTTTACAGATTAATAATATTTAGGAGATATAATATGGATAGAGACAGCGCTTTTGAGCTTTTAAAAAAATATAATAAAGAAAATTTTCATATACAGCACGCATTAACTGTTGAGGGTGTTATGAGGTGGTATGCCGAAAAACTTGGTCATGACGTTGATTATTGGGGCATTGTTGGACTTTTGCATGATATAGATTTTGAGTTGTATCCAAACGAGCACTGTAAAAAAGCGCCTGAGATTTTAAAAAGTGCCGGCGTGGGAGATGATATTATACATTCTGTATGCAGTCATGGTTATGGATTATGTTCTGATGTAAAGCCAGAGCATGACATGGAAAAAATATTGTTCGCTGTTGACGAGCTTACTGGTCTTATAGGTGCTGCGGCTATAATGCGTCCGTCAAAAAGTGTTATGGATATGGAAACAAAAAGCCTTAAAAAGAAGTTTAAAGACAAAAAATTTGCCGCTGGCTGCTCAAGAGATGTAATACAAAAAGGCGCAGAACAAATGGGTGTGGAGCTTGATAAACTTTTTGAAGACACAATAATGGCTATGCGCAGTTGTGAGGAAAAAATTAATAGTGCTCTAAGTGATTATGAAAACGAAAATAAATAATACTTAAATAATTTAAACACCAAAGGGCGCTTATTTTGAGTAAAACATTTAGCGCCCTAAATATTTGGATTAAATATATATTAGCTTAAATAACAAGTATTTACATGGGCTAACCATAGTTTAAAAAATATAATTTTATATTGATAATTAATTGTTTTTGTTTAAAATTTGTTTAATGCGTTCAAAAGTTTCATCGCTTATTATGTGCTCTATTCGGCAAGCGTCTTTAGAGGCTATATCGTCACTAACACCTATTGACACAAGATAATCGTGAAGTACACAATGGCGTTCGTATACACTCTCGGCTATTTTTCTTCCTTCAGGCGTTAGTACAAGCTGATTTATATTGCCTATTTTTACATATCCTGCCTCTTTAAGCACGGTCATGGCGCGGCTTATAGAAGGTTTTGAGAAATTTAGTTCATTAGCTACATCAACAGAACGCGCTATGCCATTACGTTTTTCAAGTATTAATATTGTTTCAAGATAGTTTTCGCCAGACTCTCTTAGTTTTTCCAAAATATCACCACCTTTTAAATGTAAATACATTTTACCATAAATCGTTAATTGGTTCAATAAAAATAAATTTTTAGGAGA
>CATJUP010000131.1 GCA_949743655.1 uncultured Eubacteriales bacterium | reverse complement strand
TAAGAAGAGGCTTTTCTTATGATATAATAAAAGAAGTTTTGAACGATTACAAAAAAACAGAGCGTTAATATTTAGGAGGTACTAATGGGGTACTACATTGGAGAAATAATTAAACTACGAAATAAATTTTTTGAGGCTTCTGATAAAGCGGAATTTGCCGAGGCATTGAAATATGGAAACGATATTATAAAACTTTATAAGGATAACGGCGACAATCAAAGTCTTGAATATGCCAATGATGTAAACAATTTAGCTATAATATACGACAGCATTATGAGTCATCAAAAGGCTATAGAGCTTTATAAAGAGGCGGCGGATATAAGAGAAAAGTTAGAAGGTGATAACTCTCTTGATTATGCTGATACGCTTAGTAATATGGCTGTGGCGTTAAGCCTTGAGGGAAATCACAGCAAGGCATTTTCTTATCACAGAATGGCTTTAAAAATACGTGAAGCTAAATTAAGTGATGACAGTGATGACTGTATAATGAGCCTTTACAACATGGGTAGTGCCTGTGAGGATTTAGGAAAACCAGACAGAGCTATTAAATATTATGAGAGCGCAATTCAAAAAGCAGATAACAGAGGAGATTATCCAAAAGAGGATTATGCCGACATTGTTATAGGCAGAGGCAGAATACTTTCTAAAAAGGGATATTACAGAAAAGCTATAGAGATGTATGAAAAGGCTATAGATATACTTGACTCATGTTTAAACAAGAAAAACTTTTTTTATTTGTCAACACTTATGGACGTGGCAATGATATGTGAAAAAAGCCGTGTTTATGACAAAGCGGCATGTTTTTATGAAAAAGCCATTAAATTAAGAGAAAGTCTTTTAGATACAAATCATCTTGATTACATAACTAATATCAATTCTCTTGCGTCTGTGTACAACCACATAAACAAACATGATAAAGCAGCCGAACTTCATAAAAAAGTTGTGTCACTCATTAAAAAACTTATAGGAAATGAACATCCATATTACGCAGATGGTCTTAATAACGCCGCTAATGATTATTTGATGTTAGGCGATATAGATAAAGCGCTTGAGTATAACTCAATGGCGGAAAAAGCAAAAAAGCAAGTTACAGGAACATCAACACCTGGCTATGCCGCCATTGTTGATGTATCGGGTGATATATGCCGCAAAATGGGAAATTTTAAAGCGGCAGAAGAAAAATATATGACAGCACAGCTCATTAGAAAACGCTCTTTGGGAAGTGAGGAAGCATATTATTTAAAGTCTTTTAATAAATTAGCTGAACTTTATATTGAACAGAAGAAATATTCAAAGGCTTCGGAATGTTATTGTGAGGCTATTAAAATACAAAATAATATATCCGATTATGAGACATTGAGTGAGAATTTATATAAATTAGCGCTTGTTATGATAAAAATGGACAAAAATGGCGAGGCTCTTAATTTAATGAAAAAATCGCTTGAAAATAGTTATTGCGCTAATGGAAAATTACACCCAATATATTTTAGAGGATTGTACCACGCAGCTGTTATAAACAGACAATGCAAAAAATATGAACAGGCGCTTAATTACATTAATGAGGCTATGAAATATCAGCTTGAGTATTTGGGAAGAAACAGTGAATATTATAAAGAAACAAGAAAAGAGTATTTTGAAAGCTCATTTGATATTATTGAATATTATTTTAATAATGGAAAGGAGCAAAAGGCTATTGAGTATTACAACAATGTGTACCCTAAAGCGCTTAAAGAAGGTTATGTTGATAAATATAAAAATTGTATAAGGTTTGCGCCTCTTTTCGCTCATCTGGGCAATATGGATAAAGCAAATGATATGCTTGAAGAATACAAGAAATATATATTAGAAAAAAATGGAGAGTGTTCCGCCGAGTACGCGTTGTATCTAAAAGAAAAAGGTAAACTCCTTATACTTTTGGGCGCTATTGAACAAGCAGAAGAAACACTTATAAAGTGCCTTAAAACAGAATATGTAATTGGCGATACATCAATATCATCAGCAGAAGAAATATCTATAGAACTTGGAAATGCTTTTAAATTAAAAGGAAATATTAAAAAAGCATATTCTTATTACGAAAAGGTATTTCAAAAGCCAGAAAGTGATATGTATCCTATGGCATTAATAGGGGCTTATGACTATTATGTTTATAATGGCGAGGAACAGAAAGCTAAAGAGACTTTGTTAAAAGCCAAAGAGGTTATGGAAAAAAAAGGCGGTTTTGAAAATAAAACTTATGCTGATATTACATGGAAGTTAGGAAAAATATATGAGAATGAGAAAAATTTTATAGATGCTGAAAGATTTTATAACATAAGTGTATGCACAAGAAGAATTTTAAATGTTCAGTCAATATCTTATATAAACGACTTAATTCATGTAGGAAATATAATGAAAAAAAATGGAAATAAAACTGACGCGGTATCTGTATACAATGAAGCGTCACTTGAGATTTTAAATGTTAGAGGAGAAAACGAGGTATATGCCAAACTGCTTACCAAAATAGCTAAACTTTATGTTGATTTGGGGAAAAATGATGCCGCTGAGAACTTTTTTAAAAGAGCTGCTGGAATATATAAAAATATGTATGGCGATTACAGCGATAAATACGCCGCTGCGCTTTATGATATGATTTTGTTTTGTGTTAAAACTGGAAAAGCTGTTTTAGCCGCGGAGAGTGTCCAAAATTTAATGCTTATAGCGGAAAAAAATATATCAAGTCGTTTTAGAAATGAGAAGTATAATGTTAAAATTAAAAATCTTTATGATAAAATACAAAAAATGTAATAATTATGTTGACATAACAAAAAAAGTTTGTTAAACTGCTATAGTGCGTTTAAATGCGTATAAGCCGCACAAAAAGGTTAAAAATTACGCAAAGGGCGTAAACCAAATTTGGCGAGTAAAGTTGCAGGGAGGTGTACTTGTGTACGCAATTATTGAAACTGGCGGCAAACAGTATAAAGTTGCTGAGGGCGATGTAATTAGTGTTGAGAAGTTAGGTGTTGAGACCGGAAGTGAGTACGTTTTTGATAAGGTATTGGTTGTAAACAACAACGAAGATATTAAAATCGGTTCACCTTATGTTGAGGGAGCTAAAGTTACAGCTTCTGTTGTATGTGAGCGCAAAGGCAAAAAAGTTATAGTTTACAAATACAAACCTAAAAAAGGGTTTCATAAAAAGAACGGTCACAGACAGCCGTTTACAAAACTTCAAATAGGTAAAATTACTGTTTAATTTAATATGATTAAAGCCGAAATTTTTAGAAACAAAGATTTTGTGATTTATGGTTTTCGTGTTACCGGTCATGCGGGGTATGAAGAAGATGGCGAAGACATTGTCTGCTCTGCTGTTAGTATACTTGTTATTAATACTATAAACTGTATAGAAAAATTTACAAAAGAAAAGTTTAGTTGTGATAGTGACGAGGAAAACGTCGGATATATAGCCTTTTATTTGACCGATATAGAACATGGCGCTAAAAATCATGATGTGGAGCTTCTTTTAGAAAGTATGCTCTATGGTTTAAATAATATAGAAAAAGGGTATGGCAAATATATAAAAGTATTTGACAAAGGAGGCGGAGTTGTATGTTGAGATTAGACCTTCAGTTTTTTGCTCACAAAAAAGGTGTTGGTTCTACAAAAAACGGACGTGACTCAAAGTCTAAAAGACTTGGCGCTAAACGGGCTGACGGACAGTTTGTTTTAGCTGGAAACATTCTTTATACACAAAGAGGAACAAAAATTCACCCGGGCACAAATGTAGGCAAAGGCGGAAATGACTCTTTGTTTGCGCTTGTAAATGGCGTGGTAAGATATGAAAGATTGGGAAGGGATAAAAAGAAAGTTTCAGTTTATCCTTTAGCTGAGGCAGCTGAATAAGAGCGCAATTTTATATTGCGTTGTTACTTGAGGTATTTTTGTAAAGTGAAAATACAAATAGTCTTTAGTACTACGGGTTTCAAATGTTTTTTCATTTGAGACCCTATTGTTTTATTTAATAAAATCCGGTGTTTTAGATTTACAATAAAAGATTTATTTTTGAATGGAGTGATTATTTTGAAACATACTATACAACGAGAATTTGGAAGAGTTATATTAAAACCGCTTACAGAAAATGAAAGTGAGAATATGCGAATTGCAAGAAACAAAAACAGTATATGGTTTGGTTACAGCGGTCAAATAAATAAAGAACAGCAAAAAGAGTGGTATAAAAATTATATTAGCAAAGAAACAGAATATATGTTTTCAATATTTCATAAACAAACTAATAATTGGATAGGCGCTGTTGGTATTTATGATTTAAATTCAAGCAATTTTGGTTATGTAGGAGAATTTGGAAGAGTTATATTAAAACCGCTTACAGAAAATGAAAGTGAGAATATGCGAATTGCAAGAAACAAAAAC
>CATJUP010000130.1 GCA_949743655.1 uncultured Eubacteriales bacterium | reverse complement strand
CTATAGCTGGCATTAAAGTTTGCGAGTGAGTTATTTTAAAGTTAGCGTCTATAGGCTCTGGGCTTAATGTGGGAGCAGGCATTGACTGAAATTGAAGGTCATCAATTTTTATCTTTTTAGTGCGCATAACACGCCTTATAGCGTCCCATGCCTGATAATTAGACAATACGTCTCTTGCCTGAAGTATAAGGTATCCTCCATTTGCTTTATGGAATAAACCTGGTTTTATTTTCATAAAATCAGTTGTAAGATTTCCAAACTCGCTATCATATTCTGTTTCTCCCGAAAGATTAGCTCCTGTTGGATTATAATCAACAATAACAGGCGCGCCTTCGTTTTTGGAATTATCCACAATAAGATTGACTTTATATTTTGATAGTATATCTTCTGGATTTTTTTTGATTAAAAACGGCATTATGCTTGATGTAGCGTCCTCATCATCAGCGTAAGTTGGTATAAATTTTGATATATTGTCAAGCAAATCCTCTCTTACATTACCTATATACTTTATTACTTCCTCATTGTCACCATATTTTTCTTGAATAACATTTATGTTATATCCAACAGCAAACATACCTGTTTTATATTCCAAATCGCTTATTTCTTTGTTACATTCTTTATCAATTTCTCTCATTTCACGCATTATAGTGTCAGCTTTTTGAGTTACTTCGCTTGAGTAAGCATTTATTTTATCTTTCTCGCTTTCATTAAGTGTATTATATTTTTCCTCATTTACTTCCTCACCATTTAATACAGGTGTAAAAAACATACCTGAGTTAGAGTTTTTTACTGTAAATCCATATTCACTGGCAATTTTACTCATATTTTTTACAAGTTTGTTTCTTCTGTCATCATAACTTCTTACAATCTCATTTTTTTCTTCTTCATATTCTGTAGACAAAAATATTCTGCTTAACTCCGAACTAAAAAATTCAGACAGCTCATTCATGTCATCTTTAAACTCTTTTCCCTTTCCTGCCTCAAAGCTAAGCGCCTTAGGGCGTTTAGGGTCGTCAAAATTATAAACATAACAATAGTCTTTAGGTTTTGGCTCAGTTTTTGCTATGTTTTTAGCACATAATTCCGCATAAGAAGTTTTCCCCAATCCCGCCGAGCCACACATATAAATGTTATATCCAGATGCTTTTATTTTAAGACCTATTAGCATAGCCTTTTCAGCTCTTTTTTGACCTATTATTTTTTCTATAGGTTTTAGCTCGTCAGTCGTTTTAAAATCAAATTTTTTTAAATCATATTTATTATTAAGCTCATAATATTTAAGTTCTTTAAAACTCAAATTATCCCCTCCCTTTAAATATATTTCCACATTATTATGGCGTCTTCATTTGTGTCTTTGTAATAATTTTTTCCAAAACCCTCTGGCTTAAAACCATATTTTGTATATAACTTTTGGGCTGTATAATTGCTTATTTTAACCTCTAATGTTATGCCGAGCATTTCACGCTCCACAGCGGTTTTAACAATAGTATCAAT
>CATJUP010000129.1 GCA_949743655.1 uncultured Eubacteriales bacterium | reverse complement strand
CAATACCGCCTTCGCCGTGCAGAACGGAATACTTTACAACAAAGCTTTTACAGAAATTATCCATATTCCCAACCGTGTAAGCGGTACGGTAACGCTTCCGTCAACAATAACGCAGTTGGGCGTGGACGCCAACTCCGATTTTATCAACTCTTATATTCTCCATTACTTGTGACAGCAGCTTTTCATCCAGCCTGTCAAAATGCACTCTCACTATTTCCTCCATGAGCTCCCGGGACGGAAACTCTATATAATGAAATATACATCTCCTAAGAAATGCGTCTGGCAGCTCCTTCTCCGCGTTGGAGGTAATGATGACTGCCGGCCGTTCCTTGGCTCGGACGGTCTGCACTGTCTCTGGTATATAAAACTCCATTTTGTCAAGTTCCCATAAAAGGTCATTAGGAAATTCCAAATCCGCCTTGTCAATCTCATCTATAAGCAGTATAACTTGCTCGTCAGACAAAAATGCCTCTCCTAATTTTCCCATTTTAACGTATTTTTTTATGTCGTCAACGCCGTCAGTACCAAACTGGCTATCATAAAGCCTTTGAACAACGTCATACACATACAACCCGTCTTGAGCTTTTGTAGTTGATTTAATATTCCATATAATCAATTTTTTGTTAAGGGCTTTTGATATAGCCTGAGCAAGCATTGTTTTTCCTGTTCCTGGTTCTCCCTTTATAAGCAATGGTTTCTCAAGCGCCATAGATATATTAACGGCGTTCATAAGTCCTTCCGAAACCACATAATCTCCGCTGCCTGTAAATGTTTGTTTCATTTTTATCCTCCGTTTACTCTGTATAATTTGTTGTTGTTATAATGTCTATTAAATTAGCATTATCGTTCCATTTAACGCCAAAATTAATAGTTTTAGCCAAATCTCTTAGTTTGTAATAATTCATACCATCTATATTGTAAGCCTCAGCGTCAAGTGTGTTGTTAGTGGCATACTCCAAGTCACCAAGTGAGTTAGTAGCACTATTAACAATTACAGTAGCGGTTGAAGTATATGCCTCTTTTGTTTTTCCGTCTTTAGCCGAAAGTTCTCCTCCAACAGTTGTATACGCCTTACCCAATTCAATAGCAATAACGCTGTTTACCGCGTCCCAGTTTAAATTAAACTGTTTCTGACTGTTGTTTAAAGCATAAGCTATGTCTCTTAATTTAAAATAGTTGTATCCCTCTATATTGTAAGCCTCAAATTCCACTTCTTTATTGTCAATGTTAACTTTAGCATTTGTAGGCAAAGCGTCTTTTTTAACAGAAACATTATCACTTTTGCTTACGCCTGGCAATCCCAATTCGTTATTATTCTTATTAACGTCTGGCAGAGCGTCCAATTTGTTGTTATTAGAGTTGTTTGGCGTTACAGGGGTGTTTGTATCAGTTTTATTTGTTTCTGACAATGTTTTATCAACCAAGCTGTAATATTTGCTTATAGCCGAGCCAGATGAACAAAAATCATTTAAAAGCATGTTGGCTCTAAAAAACACGTTACCGCTAACATTATCAAATTTAGAGTCAATATCAAAGTGTTTGTCAATTTCTTTAGCTATATCCTCTTTATATATACCCTCACCTATGTACAATTTTACATTAGTACCTTTTACGGTATTGCTCCACCACTTTACAAGTTTACTATAAGATGCTGTTTTGTGAGAGTCTTCCCAATATATTTGAGGAACAACATAATCTATCCAGCCATTTTTAATCCATGTAACAGTATCGCCATAAACATTATAATAAGATTGAGAGCCTATAATATTATATCCGTCTATATTGGTGTTTTTCCATATGCCCATAGGGCTTATACCAAACTCTACATCTGGCGCGTATTTATTTATTGTTTCTGATACCATTTTTACCATATCATCTACATGTTTTCGTCTTTCATCGGCTTGACTTCCGTCACCGTTTTCACCGTCATTAAGCGGGTATCCTGCTGGATAAAAATAATCGTCAAAATGTATAGCATCAACATCGTAATTTGTAACAATCTCTTTTACAGTATCACATATAAGCTGTTTTACTCCCTGCTCCGCTGGATTAAAAGTAAACATGCCGTTATAATCTATAACCCAATTACGATTAATTTTAGCTGGGTTATTTTCTGCAAGTAAATTAAAATCATTACTTCCTTTCATTGTAACACGATATGGATTAAGCCACGCATGAATTTTAAGACCCCTCTTATGCGCCTCCTCAACAGCAAAACCCAAAGGGTCATATCCTGGGTCTTTTCCCTGTGTTCCAGTAAGATACTGTGACCATGGATTTATAGAAGATTTATAAAGCGCATCGCCGCATGGTCTTACTTGAAATATAACAGTATTAATACCCATACTTTTTAAACGGTCAAAAGTACTTATAAGCTCTTGTTTTTGCTCTTCGGCACTAATATCTGGAGATGACGGAAAATCCAAATTAGTAACAGTTGAAAGCCATACTCCCCTCATTTGAGTGTTTTCTGTACCTCCGGCAAAAGCTGTAATATTAAACGAGCTAAAAAAAACAAAAATGCACAATAAAATCGACTCTATTTTTTTCATAACACATTCCTTTCAAATTTATATTTTATTTATAATAAATAGCTAAAACATTATACTTTAAAAAACTCAATTATAGTTTTATGTCATTAGCTTTATTATTATATGAAAAAAATGTAACTATTTCAACCAATGATTAAAATGTTTACATTAAAGTAACAATTTTCATTTAAAAGCATTATAACATAAAATCCATTAAAATCATACTTATTATCATTCTTTCCACATATTACATTTAATTATATTACCATAAACAAAAGTATTTGTTAATTTAAAAAATCTTATTTTTCAATTATAAATAAAATAGTATTTTTTTGAATTAAAAAAATTGTTATATAAAGGATAATAGTTATTTTTTTATAGGTAATAATAATTCAACAGAAAGGAATGTTGAAAATGGATATTTTTATTGAGCCTGTAAAAAAAATATATCTAAATAACAAAAAACTCATACTTTTAAACGATATAGCCGAAATACACACAGTTGATATACCAGCCGAAAAAGTAAAAAATATACAAATATTTAAAATTCCAAACGTAAAATACGGAGTTTACAAAATTTCCGCAATAGATATTATTAAGGCTATATTATCACATTTTCCAAACGCTAATATAACAAATATTGGTGAACAAGAGGTATTAATACAATTTGAGGCAGAGCCTAAAAAAGAGAGTAAATTAATAACGGCAACAAAAGTGGCTATTGTTGTTATTATACTATTTTTTGGCACTTCTACTGCTATAATGAGTTTTCATAACGATGGCGAGGTTCCAAAAGTAATGAAAGGCTATTACAAAATGTTTTTTAATGAGGAAAATGAAAACCCTTATGTAATTGAAATACCATACTCTATAGGAATAGCTGTTGGAATAATGGTATTTTTTAATCATTTTGGAAACAAAGCCCTTACAATGGACCCAACCCCTATAGAAGTTGAGATGTCAACATACGAGGAAGAAGTTATAAAAAATCAATTAAGTGTAGCCTCAAAAAAGGGAGAAGAATAAATGCTTGTTAAAACAATAATATTAGCTATAATATCGTTTTCCTCAGGTTTAGTTATAGCCGGCGGAGTTTTCGCCTTTATATCAATGATAGGCATTGTGCCGCGTATGGCTCAAAAAACTGGTACAAAAAACAATATAGTAACTTATGAAAATGCCATAATATTAGGCGGAATATTTGGAACACTATCATCTTTTTTTAATTTTAATATACCTATAGGCATTTTATCTGTTATTCCAGCGTTTTGTACAGGTATTTTTATAGGTTCTTTAGCAGTATCAATAGCCGAAATACTTGATGTTGTACCTGTATTTATGAGAAGAGCATCATTAAAAACAGGCTTAGGTTTATTTATAACATCAATAGCTTTTGGAAAAATGACTGGCTCAATACTTTATTTTATTCTTCCATATTTTCGCAAATAAAGGAGTGATATTTTGGACACATCAGAAAGCAAAAAGAAAGAATACCAAAAATCAGTTAAAAATCTCTCACCCAACAGCCCTATAATAAAAAACTGTATATGGGCATTTTTCTCTGGCGGTGCTATATGTACTTTTGGGCAAATACTCAATAATTATTTTAAAAGCCTCTCTTTTGGCGAAGATAACACAGCACTGCTTGTAAATATTGTTCTTATAGGTATGTCGGCTGTATTAACAGGTTTTGGTCTTTATAGCAAAATGGGCAAACATTGTGGCGCTGGTACTATTGTGCCTATAACAGGTTTTGCCAACTCAATGGTATCGCCTTCAATAGAGTTTAAAACTCAAGGATTTATACTCGGTTTAGGCGCTAAAATGTTTACAGTAGCCGGACCAGTTATAGTATATGGTATTACAACATCTATAATAGTTGGAATAGCGCATTATTTCTTAGCGGGGTGATAAATATGCAAAAAAGATTAGGAAAACATACAGTAAACATTGAAAAACCCGTTTATATAATATCAACAGCAGCTTTAGCCGGAAAAAAAGAAGGCGAAGGACCATTAAAAGATTATTTTGATTATATAGCGGATGATATTATGTTTGGCGAAAAAAGCTGGGAAAAAGCTGAAAGTAAATTTTTTAAAAAGGCTTTTGACATGGCGCTTAAAAAATCTGGAAAAACTTATAATGATATAGACTATATGCTTTCAGGAGATTTATTAAACCAGTGCGGCGGCTCTACATTTGGTTTAAGAGATTTTAAAATACCATTTTTAGGCATATATGGCGCCTGCTCCACTTTTGGAGAGGCTATAAGTATTGGCTCAATGCTTATAGACGGCGGTTTTGCCCAAAATGTACTCTGTGGTGCCGGAAGTCACTTTTGTTCAGCCGAAAAACAATTTAGGTTTCCTCTTGAACTTGGTACCCAAAGACCGCCTACAGCAACATGGACAGTAACAGGCGCTGGCGCTGTTGTTCTTTCATCTAAAGGCAAAGGACCAAAAGTTACTTGTATAACTACTGGAAAAATTATAGACATGGGTATTAAAGACGCCGCTAATATGGGCGCTGCTATGGCTGGCGCAGCTTGTGATGTTATATCAGCCCATTTTAAAGAGACAGGAAGAAAACCAGATTATTATGATGTAGTAGCCACAGGTGATCTTGGAGAAGTTGGAAAAGCTCTTTTAAAAAAATATTTAGCTGAGGAAAACATAATATTTAAAAACAACATTACAGACTGTGGTCTTGAAATATTCGATAACGAAAAACAAGATACACATAGCGGCGGAAGCGGCTGCGCCTGTTCAGCGGTAACATTTAGCGGATATTATTACAAACAGCTTACTCAAAATAAAATAAAAAGAATACTTCTTATACCTACAGGTGCGCTTATTAACACAGATATATCTCAACAGGGAGAAACAATACCCTCAATAGCTCACGCTGTGGCAATAGAAATGGAGTGATATTTTGGAATATTTAAAGGCATTTATAACAGGCGGAATAATATGTATAATAGGACAAATATTAATAGATAAAACAAAATTGACATCAGCAAGAATACTTGTGCTTTTTGTTGTAGCTGGCTGTATACTCGGCGGGCTTGGAATATATGAGTATATATATAATTTTGGAGGTTCTGGCGCTACAGTACCGCTTACGGGTTTTGGCTATCTTTTATCAAAAGGCGTTATAGAGGAAGTAGATAAAATAGGCTTTTTAGGCGCTTTTACAGGTGGTCTTAAAGCCTCGGCAGGCGGAATATCGATAGCGGTTTTATTCTCACTTTTAGCCGCTATAATATTCAAACCAAAAGAAAAATAATTTTGCTTCCTTTCTTAAAAGAAAGGAAGCAAAAGAACTTTATCTTTTAACTATTGCATTCAAAAATTACTGGCAAGTCTATTTTAATTTTTTTAGTTCTTCCAAAAAAGTTTGCGGACGGTAAAAAGATTTTTTTAACATCGCAAATTAAAATTTTTATTTATTAATTTACAGCATTAAGTGAGAGTTTTCACTCTCACTTAATACATATAATAAATATTTTAATTGGTATATAAAACAATTTACTGTACTTCTGGCTCGCCGTAATCCACCTCAAAAGTGTCAACAGTTACATCTTCCATAACCACTGGCTCATACGGCATATCGTACATATCTGTTTCAATATTTGCTATTTTATCCACAACATCCATTCCCTCAATAACTTTTCCAAATGCGGCATAAGCCCCATCAAGGTGCGGCGCATCTTTGTGCATTATAAAAAATTGGCTTCCAGCGGAATCCGGCATCATGCTTCTTGCCATTGATACAACACCGGCTGTATGTTTTATATCATTTTTAAATCCGTTTTGTTCAAACTCACCTTTAATACGGTATCCAGGTCCTCCCATACCTGTTCCCTCAGGGTCTCCTCCCTGTATCATAAATCCGTTTATTATTCTGTGAAAACCAAGACCATTATAAAATCCTTTACTTACAAGTGAAATAAAATTTTTAACAGTGTTTGGCGCCGCTTCTGGATAAAGCTCAATTTTAACTATGTCCTCATTATCAAATTTGATTGTTACCACTGGATTTTTTGACAAAATAATACTCCCCCTTAATTATAAACACTTTATTTATTATATTTTTTATTTACATAATCAAAATACTCGAGCATCCAAACAGGCAATCTTTTTTTATACATATCCTTAACGCTAACCCAGCAATAATCCTCATGTTCTCCGCTAAGTTTTACCTCTCCAGCTATATATACACATATATAAGTAATTATAACCATATGTATATTAGAGCGTATAATATCATATACATCAAGTATACCATCAAGTGATACTTTTATGCCAGTTTCTTCGCGCAGTTCTCTAAAAAGCCCCTGTTCGGATGTCTCACAAAATTTAACCCCGCCACCTGGAAGATCCCAGACCTCTTTTTTATTTATGTAGCTTGAATTGAGTTCTTTTAACGACCTTTTAAGCACTAAAAATTTGTCTTTTTTTATAATAACAGCTTTCACCGTAATAGCAAAATTTCTTTTCATATCTTAGCAATCCTCTATAATAAGACTTTTTAGTTCCTCCTCGTTAAAATCATAAACCTTTCCGCAAAACTGACAAGTAATTTCTGCTTTCTTGTCTTCTTGTATTATTTTAGATATTTCATTTTTGCCTATGCTTATAATAGCTTGTTCAACTCTTTGACGGTTACAGTCACATTTATAGTCAATGCTTGTCTTTTCTAATATTTCTAAATTAAAATCGCCAAGTATTATTTTAAGTATTTCTTCAGCATCCGCACTATTTTCAAGCATTTGGGTTATATATGGTATTGTAAGCAGTTTTTTCTCAAGCTGATTTATAATTTCTTCTGGCGCGTCTGGCATAAGTTGTATAATAAATCCTCCAGAGTGTTTAATTGAAAGATTAGTATCAACAAGCACGCCAAGACCTACAGAAGACGGGGTTTGTTCACTTTTAGCAAAATAATATGTTAAATCGTCAGCTATCTCTCCAGTTATAAGTTCTATAGAGCCAGAATAAGGCTCTTTAAGCCCAACATCTTTTATAACTCTAAGAGAGCCGTTTCCAATAGCTCCGCCTACATCAAGTTTCCCATCAGCTCTAAGAGGTATATCAACATTCGTATTTACGGCGTATCCTTTAACATTAGAATGGCTATCCGATGTTACAAGAACACCCTTTAAAGGTCCATCACCTGTAATTTGCAATGTTATAAGAGCATTTTCGGCTTTAAGCATAGCCCCCATAATAGCCGCCGCAGTAATCATTCTTCCAAGTGCCGCTGACACCACAGGAGATGTATTATGCGTTTTTCTTGCCTTTTCAACAGTGTTTGTGCTTATAGCCGAAAAAGCTCTTATACTTCCATTTGCCGCAATAGCGCGTACTATACAATCGTCCATTTATATAGTCTCACCTCCAATTTTTTTGCCATGTTCTCTTGCCAAAAAATAAATTCTTTCACTTTCTTTTTTATGTTTCTCAAATGAGAAAGCATCATAACAAGCCTCAAACACAAGCCCTGCTGTTTTTAAAGCCTCTTTTATTTCATCAACAGAATACGCTTTTTCATAATGATATTCTGTGTTTCTTTTATAATTACCATTTTGGTCACCAATAAAAAAATTTACATAATACTCATTTATTTTCTCTTTCTCATCATAATAATTTTGCCATATATAAGCAGCGTTATCTTCAGTGTAAGCAAATGTATTGTCGCCAAGTATATTTTTAAATTTATGTTCGGTGTTAATATCAAATATAAACAGTCCGTTTGGGTCAAGATAATTATTTACAAGTTTAAAAACTTTAACTAAGTCCTCATATTCAGTTATATAATTTATACTGTCGCAAAGACACAATACAACACTAACTGTACCATAAAGCTCAAATTCAGTCATATCTTGCAAAATGTAAAGAGTATTTTTTAAATTTTCCTTTTCGGCTTTTTGTTTGGCTACAGATAACATCTCGGCAGAAATATCAATACCAAGCATATCATAGCCTTTTTTAGCTAATCTTTCGGTTATGTTTCCCGTTCCGCAGCCAAGCTCTAAAACAAGTTTTGGTTCTATATTTTCTTTTTTAAATATGTTAATTATATAATCAACCCAACTATCATAATCAACATTATCCATAAATATGTCGTAAACCGAAGCAAAATCTTTATATACCGCCAAATAAACACCTTCTTAAAATGTCAAACCACGTTTTCAGCGTCAGCCCATACTCTGTCTATATTATAAAACTCTCTTTTGTCCTTAATAAAAAGATGCACTACAATACCGCTAAAATCAAGTAAAATCCACTCGCCTGTATGGTAGCCCTCAGAATGGTGAAGTCTTACACCATTTTCAAATAGCTTTTCTTCAACATTATCAGCCATAGCTCTAAGCTGATTTATATTACTTCCACTGGCTATAACAAAGCAATCTGCTACAGAGCTTAAATTTCTTAAATCAAGTATTTTTATACTTTCGGCTTTTTTATCTTCAAGAGCCATTTTAGCCAATTTTCCAGCCTCTACAAAATCCATACAATTCCTCCAAACATATTATAATTTTTTATAATATTCATAAGCCTCAACACTCAATGGGTGAAGACGCCTGTTTCTGCTTTTTACATATTCTATTGTGCTTTTTAATATAAACTTCATAGCGGCATCAATATTTTCATAAGCTAATTTTCTTGCCTCATATAGTGTATCAAACTTTTTGCGACCTTCCTCAATATAATCAGCTATAAAAACTATTTTTTCAGTAATATACATATCAGCTCTTCCAGTTGTGTGATACTTTATGGCGTTAATTATTTCTGTATCCTCAACAAGATACTCCCTTTTAGCCACCTCAGCACCTATAAATTGGTGCGATATATCCATATTTTCTTTCATAACATCATCAACAGGTATATGATACTCACGGCAAAATCTTATTTTCATATC
Organism: uncultured Eubacteriales bacterium; assembly: GCA_949743655.1. GTDB lineage: Bacteria > Bacillota > Clostridia > Lachnospirales > Anaerotignaceae > Neoanaerotignum_A. The sequence continues at coordinate 218 of CATJUP010000129.1, read as the reverse complement.
ATCTGTATAGTCTTTAGCGCAATCGTGCAAAAGTCCAGCGTAAGAACATTTATATACATCAGCATTATAATGTTTGGCCAATTTTTTAGCCTCTTTTACAACTCCCATTGTATGTATATACCTTTGTATAGACAAAGCCGACTGCAATTTTCTTTCCGAAACAGAAAACTCAAGCATATATCGCTTCTCCTATCTGTAAAGCCCATTATTTAATATAT
>CATJUP010000128.1 GCA_949743655.1 uncultured Eubacteriales bacterium | reverse complement strand
TGCTACCGCTTCTGCCGCTTCCTCAGTTCTCAACTGTATCAAATCCGCTGTTGTAAATTCTTTCATAGCCATAGTCACAAACTCCTTTCTACCAATATATTCTAATAGATAACCATTATCACGACACTTTTTATATGCTGTTTCCAGCGCCATTTTTACTACATCGTCAACATTTTTATTTTTACATTCCTTTGTAAATTTTTTTCTATATTTATTAAATGTGTTTACAAAAAAACTATATCCTAACAGCGTTTTATTATTAGTATACTTACTATCTTTAATACTACTATAATTCATATTAATTAAATTTACTTCTAAATCCATAGAAGAATTACTTGGATTAATAAAATGATTGCTTAATCTTTCTGGTTTTAGCTCTATTTCATATTCTCCAAAATAAAGAACATAAAACTCCGGCATTGGAATTTTTAATACTTTATTTGTATATATATATTTAGTAAAGTTTAATTCATTTGAATCATACATTTGCATTATTTTGTTGGCGTAATATATAAGTAGCCTTATCGACATATTTTTGCATATAGTCGATTGGTGCTCTACAAACACAATAACATTTCTATCATTACTAATAAATGATATGTCATTTCTTAAATCGGCTATTACCAAAGAATCTAAATTTGACTCTGTCCAGTCTGATGCCTTTGTGTTACTATCTGTAATAGTATTATACAATTCTGCAAATTTATCTGAGTTATTAAATATCATACGAAATATAGCGTCTTTTAATTGTTTGTTACTCTTTAATTCTTCTGTTCCGCTATACATATCATTTTTCACATAAACACCTCAATTTTAAATATTCTAAACCAATACATATATATTATATATTCGTTTAAATCCAATGTCAAATTATAAGTATATACACAAATTCAATTAAAAATTGCTCAATAAAAACCGCTTTTTACTATATGCGCTACAACATACAAATAAAAAGCGGTTCTATAAGGAATTTTTTAGCATATTATTACTATAAAACTATGTCATTAAAAAATCAATAGGTTTTAGCAAATTAATAATAAAAACTAAAAAACATTATAATAGAGGACTCCAAATGGAGTCCTCTATATAGTAGCGATTAAATTAATTTATTACTATTAGTTTTAATTAGTTTAATGTAGCTGTCTTTGTAGTGTCATCCCATTGGATTTTGCTATCGTTAAGACCTAAAGCGTAGCCCATATCTCTAAGAGGGATAAATGCTCTGCTGTTAGTAATCTCACATTTAGCCTGCATTGGAACGTCAACACCGTTGATTACCATTATATTTGAACCAACTGTCATGTTTACTACACGAGCGCCGAATGTAATTGTAACTGTATGTGTTGGGTCATCCCATCTTACGATAGCAGCACCTGAAAGAGCCTCTGTTACCGCACGAACTGGGAGCATTGTATATCCGTTAGAGATGTAAGCAGGTACATCAAGAGCGATTGTTTTGTCGCCAGCTGTCATGCTTGTAGCACCAATTGTAACTGTAAGTTTTGTTGTGAATGTTGAGTCGTCAACGTCACGACCTGCTGTTACAACTCTTACATAGTCAGGATATACTGTAAGGTTTCTTGAGTCAAAGTATGGTGTATGGTCATAAGTAGAACCACTTGTTACAGAGTTCTGGAATATAGCGTTGTTAGCCTCTTTATCGCTGTCAAAGCTGAAGCTCTGGTCGCCGTTAGCATCGTTATCCCAATCTTTTGCTCTGCTTTCACCATCAGAGAATGTTGTTGTTCCGTCAGCTGAAAGTTTAAGAGCGTAATCTCCAGCTGGAATGCTTCTTTCCATGTAAAGGTTTACATTAGAAACTTTAATTACAGCAGGCTCTTTAGCTGACTCACTATCAATCTTAATCTTAAGAAGTCCGCCGTCTGTTGTAACTTTACCAAGTTTAAGGTCACCAGATACAACCTCTACAGTTGGGTCATCATCGAAACCGATGTTTTCCATTTTAAGAACTAAAGTTTTGTTTTTCTCAAGTAATCCAGGCTCAGCCTCTGTAATTGTGATGTCACCAGCTGCTGTTCTTCTGTAGTCAAGTATAAGGTCTGATTTTACAGCCTCTACTGTAACAGGAGCTACAGCAACACCAACAACTGCCTCTATTGTGTCTTCAACACCAGTACCTGTAAGGGTAGCTGTAATGTCACCTGTAAATGAAGGAGCTATTGAAAGCTGGAATTGGAAATCCATCTCTGATGTATCACTTACATCTACAGCAGCCTGATCATCGTCTTCATCGTCAAATCTAACTGTTATTTCATTAGCGTCATCGTTAAGAGTAAATCTTATTTTGTCGCTGTCGATTTTTTTGTAATCTGATGTTTCAATACCAAGAACTCTTACTCCCTCAGGGAATACGATTTTTGTTTTTCTGCTTGATAACCAAGAAGCTTTTACAGTCTCTTCAAGATGTACTTTAAGTGTATCTTGGTCTTTGTCAGCTCTACCTGAATAGAATACAGGGAGTGTTTTGTCTTCAGCTTCCCATGTTACGCCGTATGTTACAGCTGTAGCAACGTCAAGTGTAGTTCTGTCAACACCAGCGCCAGAAACTGTCATTGTACATGTCTCGCCTGGCTCTACCTCATCATCATCATAAACTACCCATGCTGAAAGTGAAAGTGTTATAGCTGTGTCTGACTCAAATTTGTCACCTTTGTTTGGTGTAACTTTAACTATAAGTTGTTCTTTATCGTCATCATCAGCATAATCTATTTTGATATTATCAGCATACTCGCTTGGATAAACAGAAAGTTTTGTCTTTTCTGGATTGAAGCTGAAGCTCCAGTCGCTTGAAAGTTTGAACTTCATGTCACCTTTTGAAAGAGAACCAGGAGATGTCTCTTTGATTACGATGTTTTTAAGTGTAGCACCGTTTTCTGAAACTGATTTTTTCTTCTCTACACTTACTGTTGTAGAACCACCAGCAACTGTAGCAAATTTATATGTTCCGCTTGAAAGTATAGACTCCATAGGGTCAATAGTTACAGTAGCATCGCCTTCGTCTGTAAGGTCTGTAAGCATTAATACGCCAATCGCTGCTTCATCGTCAACTGTATAACTTTCATCAACATAACCTTCGATTATAACACTCTTAGCACTAAGCTGTGTAACTTTTACATCAGCTAAACCTTTTACAAAGTTTGTAATGTCAGTGTCATCGCCACCAAGTTTACCGATTGTATCTTCAAAGTTCCACTCAGCGTTTGTAAGGTCAAGCTGGAAAGCTTGTTTAGATGTTGACTCATCTTTAACTATTTCTTTAAGGTCTTTGTCATAAATTCTAAGAACTGGTACATTTGCAAGGTTGTCAGCAGGGTCGTTTTTAAATTGACCAAGTGTTGTATCATCATCACCTGTAACAACTCTTGAAATACGGTTTGTTGTTGCAGCGAATGCTGTCATAGGTATCATACCTACTACCATAACACCCGCCAACAATAAAGCTAATTTCTTCTTCATGTTTGTGTTATTCCTCCTTTTAAAAAATAAATTTTTATTTTTCAATCTGTTTTTGAAAGGTCGCTACTTCCTTTCGCCTTACAAACTGAATTATAGCATTGTCATTCGTCAACGTCAATAACTTAGGGTTAAGTGTAATGTTACTGTAACATTTGTGAAACACAGTGTAACATTGTGCTTGTACAAACGCCATTGTTCCGCACTTTGCGTACACAAGCCTATGCTATATAGTCTCTCATAACAAAACCTTCATTATTATACAACAAAACTATCCCCATTTCAATATTAAATCCCATTATAACCCAAATTACCGCCGCCTGTAACCTACCAGGGCGTTGAAAATTGTTTTAACTTATAAAAAAAGAGGCACTCAACTATTTGCCGAACGCCTCTGTGCAGCACTTAAGCCACGTACGATTTAAATACTGTCCATTTGCCACTGTAACACATGTACGAACATTGTTCAATCATGTGATAAAGCTAATGTACCACAATTATCCAAAAAAGTAAATACTATATTTAATTATAACTAATCTTTTATCCGTTTTTACACAAAATACGAGTTTATATACAATATATTTAACAATTAAAATAAACAGATATTTTTAAAGTCTCTTGAGTGCCACTATCTCAAGAGACTTTCTACATGTTACAATATGAATTTCTTAATTCTTATAATATTATTATAATGCTAATCAAAATCTATGTCAATATTTTATGGTTTAAGTTTCCATTTATATTTATAGGTATTTTTATTGTCAAATAATTACATTAATGCTAAAATTGTTTCATGGTAGCCGCAAGGGTTAGTTTTGCCTCCTTTTCATTAGGGAAAGAGGTGGTAACATGAGTACATATGAATTTTGTATGCTCATAGTAAGTGTTTTAACCACTTATTGTTACTGTCCTTAATTTTAGAACAAAAAAATAATCGCCCTTAAAGCTTTCATTTAAGGGCAAAATACAAAAACAAATGAGGCTGACTGCCCATTACAGTGGGCGGGCAGCTACCTACCTAAATGTGATTATATCACGTATTTCATAAAAAATCAAATATTAACTTAATTTACCGCTTATTTGGCGGTGTTTTTTATTGTTAAAAAATCAATTAACCCATTTTTTTAATGTTTCCTCTAATTTTTCAATGTCCACCGGTTTAGAAATGTGTCCATTCATGCCTGCCTCTTCGGATTTTCTTATGTCATCCGCAAAAGCATCAGCAGTCATAGCTATAATAGGTATATTATTTAAGTCTTCTCTTCCTAAAGAGCGAATTGCTTTAGTTGCCTCATAACCATTCATAACTGGCATTTGAATATCCATAAAAATCAAATCATAATAATTTGGCGGATTTTTAACTACACTTTCAACCGCTATTTTGCCGTTTAATGCCTGTTCAACATCAATACCAACAACATCCAAAAGTTCTGCTGCAACCTCAATATTAAGCTCGTTATCTTCAACAAGTAAAACTCTCTTTCCCGAAAAATCTTGCTGCTGAAAACTTTCAAGCGCTGTAGTTTGTTTAACGCTGTTTTCAAGACCAAGAACGTCTTTTAAAACTCTCGTCAGTCTTGATTTAAAAAGCGGTTTTTCTATAAAAGCATTAATGCCACATCCCATTGCCTCTGTCTCAATATCAGTCCAGTCATAAGCCGACAATATAATAATTGGAATATTATCCCCAACTTTAGCCCTAATTTCTTTAGCTGTGTCCAATCCGTCTTTATCAGGCATTTTCCAGTCAATAATAACAACAGCAAAGTCTTTATTTTCTTTATTAGCTTCAACAACTCTTTTTATAGCCAAATCTCCATAAAGCACATACTCAGCATTCATATTAAGACTGTTTAAAATCTCACAAGTGCTTTCACAAGCCGCCTCTTCATCGTCCACAACAAGTACAGGCAAATCAGCAAAAGCGTCAATATCATCTTGTGTAATATCATTAAATTTTAAATAAACCATAACCGTAAATTTAGAGCCTTTGCCAAGAACACTTTCAACCTTAATATCTCCATTCATCATTCGCGCTATATTAACGGCTATACTCATGCCAAGACCTGTTCCCTCAATTTTACCTGTACGTGAGTCAGCAGCGCGCGAAAATGGTTCAAAAATTTTATTTATGTAATCTTTTTCCATTCCAATGCCTGTGTCTTCAAATGTAAACTCATAATATCCGCTTCCAAATATTCGTGATGTCTTTTCCTCAATATGTATATTTATTTTTCCTCCAGAAGGTGTAAATTTTATAGCGTTACCCATAATATTCATAAATATCTGCTGTAAACGCTGTTCATCTCCAACAATTTCTTCATGCTCCAATTTAGCCACACTAACATTAAGCTCAAGCCCTTTAGCCTCCATTTGAGAATGAAACATAGCTATAAGGCTTTCAATAGTATCCGACAGATTAAAAGCATTTTCAGTAAGGCTTACTTTTCCGCTTTCTATTCGGCTCATGTCTAAAACTTCATTAATAAGCCCCAAAAGGTGTTTGCTTGACATAGTAATTTTACCAAGCGCGTCTAAAACTCGTTCTTTTTCATCAATGTGCATGCCTGCTACAGCTGTCATTCCCAAAATAGCGTTCATAGGTGTACGTATGTCATGACTCATTCTAGACAAAAAGTCACTTTTAGCGTGATTTGCCGCCTCAGCACGTTCAGCAGCTAACTCTAACATCTCTCTTTGTTTTTCTTCCTTATTTATAATCTCGTCAATACTACGTATTGTTAATGTAATAGCTGAAGGTTCGTTATTTTCTACTAAAGCAACTGTAATGTCAGCCGAGCACCATTCATATCTTCCGCTTTCACATAACCTTTTATATTGAAATTCAATGTGCTCCTCTTTTTCAATATTTTTTAGTATGTTTGACATATCAAGAAAATTTTTAAACGCTTCTTTACTCTCTTCAGCTACAAGCCCAGACTCAAATCGCTTTTTTAAAAACTCGGTGTTATAATCCCCCATTTCGGCGTCAGCGCCGCGGTTAGGATAAAGCATTTCATACATTCCCTTTTTTACATCAATATAATATATAGCCTTATAAGCTCTTGCCGTTCCATTCATAGCATTTTGATAAATTCTATTGCGTTCGGCTATTAAATCCCTTTCATGTAAAAGATTTTGATTTTGTTTTTCGCGCTTATAATCACTAATAGCCTGAAAAACAACCAATAGCAAGCCTAAAACTACAAGAGCAAGACTTATATAATTAAAAGTATCAGCTCCAGAAAGTATTTCGTACTCTGGTATAGTTAATATAGATGTCCAGCCATTTTTCATATGGTGGAAATAAACATTACGCTTAGCTCCGCCCATAGCCACAACATTTTCTAAAAAATGATTATCATCGCCATGATTGTTATTTTCCATAAACCTATTAACTAATTCCTGATATTCCTCATATTCATAGTTCATTGGTGTTTTGTAGTAAAGCAAAGTTCCATTTTTGCCAACTAAATAATAAGACGCGTCTTTAGGAAGAGTGAGATTTTCATTATTAAGCTCAAAATATGAGAACATAATATCAATAGCCAAAAAACTTCCCGTTTCTGTAATAGCTTTACACATTGTAACAACTGGCAAACCTGTAGCCGCATCTATATAAGAAGGAGAAATATAAATACCTCCGTTTGCCTTTATAGCCCCTTTGTAATAATCCATGTCAATATTGTCATGAATTTTTATTGACTCTATTTTTGGATTATTTGTTACAATCTCTGTTCCATTTATAGCTTTTCCATATATTTGAACATTATCCATGCCATACAGTTCAGTAAGTCCGTTCATAAAAGGATATAATCCTTCTCTAAGTTCCTCTATAGATACTCCGCTTTTTTCACGCTCTTCAATATAATTAACGCTTATATTTAAAATAGCCTCACAGGTACTCATATTGCCTTCTTCAACTAAAGAATAATTTTCTACCAATTTAAGTCCCATTTTGTTGGTATTTTCCAATAATGACTTTTTCAAAATATTAGTGCATAACACAATTACTAAAACAAACATAGCCAAAATAATAATGTTATTTCTCATTTTGCTTATTAACTGCTTCTTTTTGTTATTACTCATATTGGATATACCCTTTCTTTTAATTACTGTATAAAATAATTAACTTTGCCAATTATTAAAAATTTAGTGTATCTCAAAACATTTTTAATGAAGAAACTGATGAAGTACATCAATAAATAAATCCATATCAATAGGTTTGGCTATATGCGCATTCATGCCGCTTTTTAATGCCGCTTCTTTATCTTCCTCAAGTGCATTTGCTGTCATAGCTATTATAGGCATTGTTTTTACATCTTTTCTTTGCAAAGAACGTATAGCTCTTGTTGCTTCATATCCGTTCATTATAGGCATTTGAACATCCATTAATATCACATCATAATAATTCTCTTCAGAATTAGTTACCATATCAACCGCGTCTGTACCATCAGGCGCCGCCTCAACAGTAAACCCGCTTTCTTCAAGTATAAATTCAGCAATTTCACGGTTCATTTCACTATCTTCTACAAGCAATACACGTTTTCCATTAAAATCGGCATTCATCCAAGCCGCATCATATTTTTCCGCCTTTCCTCCAATATTGTTTGCCGCGAGCAAAGCCGCCTTCAAATCGGACATAAACAATGGTTTTGCACAAAATGCTGTAACCCCAGCCTCTTTTGCCTCCTCTTCAATGTCAGTCCAATCATACGCTGTTAAAATTATAATAGGCGCCTCGTCTCCAACAACACTACGTATTTTTCTCGCTGTTTCAAGACCGCTTGTTTCTGGCATTTGCCAGTCAATAATATACGTATGATAAGAATCACCCTCGTCATGAGCGGATTTTGCACGGTATGCCGCCTCTCTTCCAGATGTTGTCCATTCAGACCTCATACCTATTGTTTTAAGCATTTTACTTACACTATCACAAACATTAAAGTCATCATCCACAACAAGAGAACGTAATCCTTCAAGTTCTCTAATCTGTTCAGCATTTTTCTCAACATCCTGTAACTTTAAAGATAAATTTACTGTAAATGTACTTCCTTTTCCAATCTCACTTTCAACATTAATCGTACCATCCATCATATCAACTATGTTTTTTGTAATAGCCATTCCAAGCCCCGCACCTTGAATACCGCTTCTTGTAGTTGTTTTTTCTCTTTCAAACGGCTCAAAAATGTGCTTTACAAACTCTTGTGACATTCCAATTCCATTGTCTTTAATAACAAAAATATAATCTCCATACCCATGTTTAAATGTTGTGTTCTGCATAATTCGGAATGTTACTGTTCCTCCTGCTGGTGTATATTTTACAGCATTACTCATCAAATTTATAAAAATCTGGTTAAGTTTTAGAGGGTCAGCAATTACATCCTCATTGGCAACCTCAAATGTGTCAATAAACAATTCCAGTTGTTTTGCCTTAACTTGAGGCTGTATAATATTTACTAAATTGTGCATTAACTCCGAAATATTACATTCTTGATTATGAATTTGCAGTTTTCCACTCTCAATACGACTCATATCAAGAATATCGTTAATTAAACTTAAAAGATGATTACTTGATGAAAGAACTTTTTGCAAACAGTCTCTCACCTGGTCTTTATTGTCAATATGACTAGCAGCAATAGTGGCAAAACCAATAATAGCATTCATAGGTGTACGTATATCATGACTCATATTTGACAAAAATGTTGTTTTAGCTTTATTAGCATGCTGTGCCTGCATTAAAGCATCTTGAAGAGCCTGTGTTTGTTCACGTTGTTTTTTTACTTGCTCAGTTATGTCTCGTGATACAACCATAGCTATAACATCACCACTAACATCATCTTGTGTCATAATAAACGACTGGCGCACACACATCTGTTCATCATCTTGCACGGCACTCCAATAATCAACATCAATTTCCGCTTCGCCTTGTTCAAACCTTTCTTTTAAATAACTTACATTTACCATTGTAGAATAATCTTTAATCGACTCAGGCAAAACAAAGTCACTCCACTTTTCAAAACATTTCGATGCTTTACATGGAGCGCTAAGCCCTATTTTTTCTAATAACGATATTTGTTTTCCAGATTTAACAATAACTATATCCTGCTCAATTAAATCTTTTGTTAAATTACACTCAAACGTACTAAAAGCTCTTGATGTAATAGCAATTCTATATTGTCTTTCCTTTCGGTTCATAATAGAGCGTTCTTTTTGTTCCTGTAATTCTCTTATTTTAAGCTCTGTTATATTTTGACGCACATATAATATCTTGTTAGTCTTTCCTTCTTTTCTTTCAAGACTTACAGTAATTAAATGTTCCCATTCTTCTTTTCCGTCTCTCATAACATGACATTCATATGTAAATGTATCTTTATCCAAAAGTGTTTCTATTATAGAGTCAGCACTAAAACTTTTTCTAAAATTTTCCTGTTCACTTTCCTCTATTATATCCATACTGTTATTTAATATAACGTCATTATAAGCGCCTTCCATCTCTAAACTATTGCTTGATGGGTCTGCGCCTGATGTATAAGAATAAATTCCAGTTTCAAAATCTACAGTTAAATAACGCGATGAAAACAATGTGTTAAGCCCTTTAAGTACATAACCAAATTGTTTGTTCTCTTTTTCAAGTATTTTTCTTTGTCTTCTTGCACGTATTATAAGAAACGCCACATAAATCGCAAATAAAATAATAAGGAATATCTCAAGCATAATTCCTGCAAGATTTGCTCTGCTCACCATTGCTTGTGTAATATTTTGAGGAAAAGTCTGAACAAAAACAAAGTTATTTTCTGGAAGATACATTAAACAAAGATTATCTGTTTTAGTTCCCTCACCACAAATAAAAGAACCTTCACCACCGTTTAAAAATATATCTTTTGCTGCGTTGGCTGTATTTTTATCAATTATTTTATCTTTTAATAATGTATCAATTAAATTTTCCTCATACCTTTTTCCGTTAGAGCTTGCAATTACTCTTCCATCCGGCAAACAAAGGAATGTATCCGAAATTTCTCCAAAATAAGTGCTGTATATCATATTTTTTAAATAGTTTTCCGCTGTGTAAGAGCCACGTATTACACCTATAATTTCACCTTTAAGTACAACAGGCGCATAAAAACTAATTCTCGCCCCTGCAGAGCCATCAGATAAAATAGCATCAAAAATAACTGATATACCGCTTTTTCCTTCCATTCCATATATATAGTAGTCTCTATTAATCGAATTGGATGTTTCACCAGATGACGCATAAGTAATACCATTTTTATCAGTAAAACGTATAAGGTCAAATACAGAATTGTCCTCCATATCTTTAAGCAGTTCTATACTAACCTCTGGTTCTTCCAATATTGTTTCCAAAAAATGCTCATAAGTATTAATAAGGTTCTGTGCGTTTTTAAACTCATACTCTATTTGACGTGCTGTTTGACGCATAGCGTCCTCTGCATAGTTTTTGTTTTGTTCCTGTATTCGCGCTTTATTTTGTATTGTATATACAAAAAATAAAACTAATATCATGACCAGAAAAATAAACGCATAAAAAAACATCTGCAATGATTTTGTCTCTTTTTTCATAATTTTAGGCACAAAATACCCTATCAATCAAAAGTCAGACAGAGCTGAACGCGCCATAACCTCCTTTTTTATTAATAAATGTTTAAGTTTTAATACATTTGTATTCTTTTATTATATATGTTTTTCACTTTTTTTCAATCCTGGTTTTAATATATTTTATTTTTTAAATAATAAAAACATTTATATATTACAACTTTTATCAAAATATATCACTATATAAAAAATTTAAATTAAACAATATAGCCTCAAGTATTACCTTGAGGCTGTAACATTTTTTATTAATTTAAGTCATCACCAATATTTTCAATTCTTCCAAAATTATTGCTGCTGTTATTTGGCTCAATTACCACATTGGCATATGGAGCTTCTCCTACAAGTTCATACCCCTCATTAAGTCCAATGTCAATTTTTACTCTATGTTCACCAACATCAAGTCCTTTTAAATCAACAGAATATTTTAAATTTTCTTTATTAAAATTATCACCTTTTACATATATATCAAAACTTCCATCAACAATATTCGCTCTTAGAGTATCCTCTAAATTGGTTATTTCTATATTGCCAGAATTAAAAATTACGTTGTGTTCTTCACTTCCTTCTATATTAACAGTAACAACAACACCGCTATAACCATTTGTAACACTTGCTCCATAAGGCAAATACTGTGATATATCAAAATTTTGAACAACGTCTTTAGAACTCAAATTTATATTAATTTCTGGTAAAGTAACATAAGACACATCATTTATAACATCAGGGCTTCCAGTTATAACAACATAGTCAGGGCTTATACTTATTCCCTCAACAGTGCATCCCCTTACAGGTTCTCCTATATAAGACGCCATTACAGGAACTCTTTTTTTAATTTTCATGTCTATTGTGGCTACAGTTGTTTCTGTATCAATATAAACATTTTCAACAATATTGCCTTCAAAGTCGTAAGCATTTACAGCAGAAGTTACTTTTTGCCCGTCATAAGGAGAGTCTAACTTTATATCAGCCCGTACCTCGGCTATTTTGTTTACCTCGTTTTGGGCACCATATACTTTTACAATTCCTGGTTCCATGTTGTATACACTTAATGTAACACCATTTTCAATATTTCCATTAAAAACAGGCATTATATCAAAATCCATTGATATATTGTTGTCTAACAAAACATTTACTTCCGATGTTGTTAAAAATTCTGTATCAACATAATCACTTGCTAAAAGACCCGTTTTTATTTTTACAGGCAATTTTGCCGAAATTAAATCGTCACTCATATCTATAGCAGATATATCTATATAAGCCGAAAACGAGCGATTAATCTGTATTTTGTCCAAAACAGTTCTTTTTCCTCTAAGCCGTACCGAAATCCTTGTGTTTTTTATTTCTTCCAAATTAGTAATAGTCTTTCCGGCTGCTTCTGCCGAAGATATATTTATAACATCAATATTAGAGGCAAAAATTCTGTATTCAGTTGGGTTTTCAATATTTATAACTAAAAACCAAAGGCATACGGCTATTATTAAAGAAAGAAGTTTTAAACCGGCGTCTTTTGTAAGTGTTTTTTTTAACTTACTCATCTTTTTTTCTCCACCTCCAAACAAACTTCTTTTTCTTTTTAGAGCTTTTTTTGCCCTGTAAAAGCATTCTTCTCATAGCCTCAACACTTAAATTGCGGTATAAAACACCTGAGTTGGCTATTGATATATCACCTGTCTCTTCCGAAACAACCACAACAAAAGCGTCCGATACTTCACTTGCCCCTATTGCCGCCCTGTGCCTTGTGCCAAGGTCCATGCTTATATCATTACTTTCAGTAAGAGGCAAAAAACATGTAGCCGCCGCAACACGGTTATTTTTTATAATAACCGCGCCATCGTGCAAAGGTGTATTTTTTTCAAATATATTTATAAGTAACTGACTGGTTACTACAGCATCTATATTAATGCCTGTTCTCTCAAAATCCCCCAAAGGTACCTCACGCTCAATAAGCATAAGCGCGCCTGTTTTAACATGGCTCATTTTCTCAGACGCTTTTATAATTTCCTCAACTGTTTTTTCACTGTATTCTCTACTTTGTTCTGGGCTATCAAAATTAATCATATTAAGAAAGTGCTTTTTTTTGCCCAACTGCTCAAGAGCTTTTCTAAGTTCTGGCTGAAAAACAACTATAACTGCTGTAATTCCTACTGATATTGTTTTAGTAAGTATCCAAAGTATTGTGTTAAGCCTAAGCAAATAACACGCGAGCGAAAAAATACAAATAACAAGTATTCCCTTAAACAATACCCATGCGCGTGTCTCTTTTATCCAAAAAATCATTTTGTAAACAATATAAGCTACTATTATAATATCAAGAGCATCTCTTATACTTATTGTAGGCATTGACATACTCGAAAATCTAAAACTATCCCAAAGCACGCTTATATGGTGTTCCATTAATCATCACCCCTATAATCGTTGTTGGACACTTTTATTTTAGGAACCGCTTTTACATAATAAATATAATTTTTATCTTGAAATTTTACTTTCTCAGTCCTTCTGTAATCTGGCATATCATCAAAAGTTCGTATTAAATAAACAAATACTGCTGATATAATAACTGAAATAGAAAAACCTATAACCGAAAAACCACTCTCACCTACTATAACCGCTAAAAACATACCCAATATTGTTATAACTCCAGAAACAATTATAGCTATTTCTTTGTCATAATTTATATGCGTACTGCTTATAGCCCAAGCTGATACAACAGTAAGCACCATTGTAACAGAAACATAAAAACTTCCAGAAACGCTCTCAAGCCCCTCCGAGAATATATATGTATACATATTAAATAGTGTATCAGGCATTGATGATACCGAAAATTTAGATACTGGCGCCATTTTTACTAATTCCTCAAAAACCGGATAAATTTGGTTTGTAAACATAGCGGCAGAAGCCGGCACAACAGCACTAATTCCAAAATAAATACCGCCCAATATAGGTATAATATATGGCACTTTAAGTTTAAAACAAACAAGCATAGCTATAAAAAGCAAACTTTCCTCTGGAAATATCCTTCCATAAAACACGTAAAGCAAAAACAAAAAAACAAAAGCCACCATAGCCGCCTCTATAGACACCGAGGCTATAAACACTACCATAGCTATAGCCGATACCACCAAAAATACTGCTGGCGATGATATAACTGCAAAAATCCCACCTAAAATTATTATAATAAATTTTCTTGAAAACGCTAAATCACCGCCCGAAAAAAAGCTCATAAAAACAAATACAATTATACCAGCAAAAAATTTAACTATTATATTTATTATATCCTCATTTAATTTGTAGATTTCTATCAGACTTTGACGCATAAAAAATCCCTCTCATTATTTAGTAAAAATATACTGATTAAATATTCTTAAAATAAAGCACTAAACAAATACTCTATTCCTCATCATTAATTGAGTTAAGTTTTTCCAATCTTTCCTCATATAACGCCATACGGCTTTCAGCCTCTTTATATTCTTTTCGGTATTTAAAAGAACATATAACCGTATATATAATAAGCACAATAACAAGCCTTATTAATATTTGCTTAAATGTATCTTTTGTTATAATCTCAAACATATCGGCATTTTGTATAATAAGTTTGTGCAAGTAATACATTGCGCACACGATTATATAACCCATTACAACGCCAATACGCATATTAAGCCCACGCAGATAAATATAATCCCATTTATATTTAGATGTGATTTTGCGGTCTTTATCCCCATAGTGCTTGTCATAAATAGCAAGACTTACCATTGTTTTTATTCTTTTGTAATTTCTCAAATAAAAGTCCCCTTCCCGACATAAAAGCACTAATAAAGTATATCACAAAACACACCTTAAAAAATACAAATTATATTAATTTTTTTATAAAATTATAAAATGTTTGCTTTTGTGAATTTAACATTAATCCCAAATTTTTATAAGTCTATTTTATATTTTTTTATCTTATTCCATAGCGTAGCCCTGCTTATACCTAATTCTTCAGCCGTTTTTGTGCGTGACAGCGCATTGTTTTTAAGAGCGGATATAATCCGATTTTTTTCCCACTGTTCGTTTGTAATATCATCTGTATATTCATATTTAATAGTATAATCTCTTTTTTTAGTATCTGTTTTATTAAATATTTTATTTATCTCACTAAATAATGCGCTTACATTTATTCTGCTGTTTTTCATCATAACACTTATACGCTCAATAATATTTTGAAGCTCTCTTATATTTCCTCTAAAATCATATTTTGTAAGCTCTTCAACTATTTCAAGCCATAAAGCCTCGTTTGACTTAAAACATTTATAATCAGCATTTTTAATAAAACTTATTGCAATTTCTTCTATATCCTCTTTACGCTGTCTTAAAGGCGGTATTTTAAGCTCCAAAACATCAAGCCTATAATATAAGTCCTCTCTAAAATTTCCATTAAGCACTTCTTTATATAAATCTCTGTTAGTTGCAGCTATTACCCTCACATCAACAGGTATAACCCTGTCACTGCCTATACGGCGTATTTCTTTTTCTTGTATTGCCCTCAATAATTGAACCTGCATTTCAAGAGGCATTTCACCTATTTCATCAAGAAATATTGTTCCCATATGCGCCATTTCAAAAACGCCCATTTTGCCGCCCTTACTCGCTCCTGTAAAAGAGCCTTCATCATATCCAAAAAACTCTGCCTCAAGAAGATTTTTAGCTATAGCGGCACAGTTTACGGCAACAAAAGGACCGTCTTTTCTTAAACCAGCATTATGTATACTTTGTGCAAAAAGTTCTTTTCCCGTTCCTGTCTCTCCAAGTATAAGCACTGTGGAATTTGAGAAAGCATAACTTTTAGCCACATTTTTAGTTTCAGTAATAGCCTTTGATGTACCTTTTATGTCATCAAAACCATATTTGGCAAAGAAGCCTTTTTTATTTTGACTAAGGCTTAAACGGGCGTTTTTTTCATGCTCTTGAAGTACAGCCAAATCTTGAAAAGTTGAAACAACACCTCTTTTTTTACCATCAATTTCAATAGGTATTCTATGTGTAAGCACAGTACCATATGGAAGATCAAATATGTCCCCTATGTCGCCGCCATCTTTTTGCATAGCCTTGAGCATTTTTGTGCCTTTTACAACATTATATATATGTTTTCCTTCAAGACGCTCTTTAGTACTTATTTTTAAAAATTTATATACCATGTCGTTAGCAGCTATAATTATACCGTTTTCATCTATAGCCAATATAGCGTCATTAGTAAAATTAAAAACAACTTTGTACTGTTCAAGCCTTAAAACATTTTCTTTGTTTTTTTCCTCTTCCGCTTTTTTAGCGCTTATTACATCATTTACACTTTTAATTGTTTTATATAAAGTTTCAGTGCTCAATTTTACAGTTTTATAAATAAGCCCTTTGTCTTTAAATATTTTGCAAAATTTATTTCGCCCTATATAAACAGTATCTTTCTCAGCTAAATCAAAAAAACGCTCTATTTCACTCTCACATTGGCAAATATTAAAACTTTCGGTTTTAATACCCCAATATTTAGATATAACATCACAATCAGCATAATCATAATCAGATAAAATGAGTATAGCTTTTTTATAATTTTTAGTCTGTAAATCGGTTTTTAAAAAGTCTATTGTGTTAATTTTTATAAATGTGTTATATATACTCTCACATTTTATATTTTTTGTATCATTCACACCATAAAAAACAATGGCATCACAATGTTCCGTTTTATTTTTGCCTAAATAATTTTTGTCAATTATATCAACAGCTATATCAATATCTAAATTTTTGGCTGTTTTTAAAAGCTCTTTGACATCTTCATCCAAAAAAGACATAAATTTTATTTTGTGAACAAACGCAGCCATATTAATCACCAAATCCTAATATAATTTCAAATCATTATTGCACATTCTCGTTAAACCATTTTATAAAATCATTGTCAACAATCTCAACACCACTATGATTTAAATGCGCGTCATCACGAAAATTAGCGTTTGTAAGCATATTTTTTCTCATATTTTTAATATTATAATCAATATAAGGTATTGAGTTTTTTTCAGCGAACGCGGCTATAATATTGTGAACATAGTCATAATTTTTTATGTACCCCATAGATACATTAGCCACAGGTGCTGTAACAAATATAAGTTTTATATTCTCATTTTTGCACAACGCTACTATATTGTCCATATATTTTTTTTGCGTTTTATCTATTTCAAAGTTTTTCCCATCAAAATTTCTAAACTGATTTGTAATATCATATTCTGTAGAGAGCATATTTTGATTTGAGTATACATACCCTTTAGCTTTATAATATTCTTCACCTTGCTGTGTTTCGGTTTGTTTTTTACTAACTCCAAATTTTTGCTCTATTTTTTTCTCAATTTCATTTCCCTTGTAGGCAAAATAATCCTTTTGAAAACGTATAGCCAAAAGCGAGTATTTAAATTTATTTGATATTGAGAAAACGTTTTTGATATACTCTTTTTTTATATCGTCACTTTTAAGCACCTCAAAAAAAGCGTTCGCCTGCTGTAAATCAAAACTGTCGTCAAGCATATCCCAATAAACTTCCATTACAATATAATCAGGCTTTTGAGTTTTAAGTATTTCTTTTATCTCATAATATGTTGTGTCTGGATGCTGCAAAGGTGTACCCATTTGAAAACTCTTAACATTAAGCCCTGTATCTATTATATCTGGGTCAAACGTACAGTAAGAATGTGATGAGCCCACAAAAACCATATCAATACTGTTTTCCTCTAAGGCATAAAAATCATCAAATCTTTGTTTTGTAAAAGCGTTTATAATATTTTTGTCAGCGGCGCTTTTATACAAAGTTCCATAATAATTAAAAATAGGAACAACAATAATTATAATGGCTATTATTTTAGTTATATATAAAATATTATTTCTTTTTATTGTTTTTCTTCTGTCAGAACTGGAAATATATAAATTCCCCCGCATCATAAAACACTCCTGTTGTAAGTATAAAAACAGCTATAAAAGAGTAATACAAAACCTCAACAACAAAACCTTTTTTACGCATATAACCGCTTATATTATCTGTAAGCGCCTCTGATACAAAAAGCACTAACACTGCTAATATAAGTATTTTAAATTCATAAAGATTAAAACCAATACTTGTAACAAGTTCATATATATACTGTGCTGTAAACCACTTTCTAAAATCATAAAACAAATGACTAAGCATGTATTCTATATCGCCCAATGAGTTTGCTCTAAAAAAAGAGAACGCGAAAACAACAAAACCAAAAGTTAAAAAACATGATATTACAGGTATAGTTCTATTTATAAAACTTATAATAGCGTTTTTTTCATATAGTTCCTGTATTTTTTTGTATTCTGTTCTTACAATATCTTCGCAAACAATATATATACCATGTAACGCTCCCCACAAAATAAAAGTATAAGCCGCGCCGTGCCACAAGCCACTTATTATAAAAGTAGTAAAAAGATTTATATATTTTCTCAAAATTCCTTTTCGGTTGCCACCTAATGGTATGTACACATAGTCCATAAACCATGTTGAAAGTGATATATGCCACCTTCGCCAAAATTCTTTTATTGTTTTAGCGCCAAATGGTCTGTTAAAGTTTACCATAAGCCTAAATCCCATTACTTTAGCCGCCCCTCTGGCTATATCTGAGTATCCGCTAAAGTCACAGTAAATTTGTACTGTAAACATGAGCATAGCCAAAATATAATAAAGCCCGCTGTATGCTCCTACATTATTAAACACAGTGTTTACACCTATAGATATTCTATCGGCTATAACAATTTTCTTAAAAAAGCCTATAGCCATAATCTCAATACCGTCAACAACATTTTTAATTCTAAATTTGTTTTTTGAGTTAAATTGCTTTATAAGATTTTTACTTCTTTCAATAGGTCCTGCCACAAGCTGAGGAAAAAAAGTAACAAATAAAGAAAACTTTACATAATTTTTGGAAGGTTTAAGCCTTTTCATATATACATCTATTGTATAACCTGCCGCCTGAAAAGTATAAAACGAAATTCCCATAGGCAAAACTATATCTGGCGGTACAAAAGTTTTTTCAATGCCTAAACACAAAAGCAAATAGTTTAAACTTTCAAAAACCAAACCCATATACTTAAACACAAAAAGCAGACCAAAATTTATAACCAAACAAACGATTAAATAAAACTTTCTTTTTGCGCTGTTGTTTTGATTATATATAAATATGGCTGACACATAATTAATAAACGTTACAAAAACAATTATAACTATAAGTTTTGGACTCCAGCACATATAAAATATATAGCTTGCCGCCAATAGCATATATATCCCTGCCTTATACGGAAAAACGTAATAAAGGCATACTGTTATTACAAAAAATATAATAAAATTAAAACTGTTAAAAAGCATTTTTTGTCTCCAAAATCATCAGTATTTTAAAAATATAATTAATAATGATAATACTACATAAATTATTGT
>CATJUP010000127.1 GCA_949743655.1 uncultured Eubacteriales bacterium | reverse complement strand
TTGCGGCACTTTGTCAGTGATTTCGCTTTAGCGAAATTCACTCGCTCGGCTCGTGCCCGCACTTCTTTGCGGCACCCAATTTCTTTTGCTTATTTTATTTAAATAAAATAAGTAGAGTTTAAAACAAAGTCTCAATATTTTTAAACAGTCTGTATTTTGTTCACTTAAATTTATTATTTTTATCTTTTATGAGTATATTTCTCTCTTGTAGCCATTCCACCACGAATATGACGTTCTGATTTATTTACATCCAAAACAATTCTTGCTTGTGCAGCTAAAGATGGATTGATGTGTTCTAAACGGTCTGTTACGTCTTTATGTACCGTGCTTTTGCTTATACCAAACTGTTTGGCTGTTTGTCTTACAGTAGCGTTGTATTGTATAATGTAGTTAGCTATTTCTATAGCTCTTTGCTCAATATAATCCTTCAATAAGGTTCACCTTGAAATACTTGTTTTTACATATTATGCAGGGTTTAAATTTTATATAATTAAAATATATAAATTTTTGGTTTAAAAGTCATTTTTAATTTTTCTAAATTATGGAAATTTATGTAAATATATTGTAAAATAAAAATATATTGACAATATAAGTATATAGAGGTAAAATCATACAAATCATACTTATTTAATATGAAAAAGGGGTGTTATATTACTTTTGAATTGAGGTTAAATTTTATTAAGGAGGGTTATTTATGGGTACTCAGTCAAAGCAAAAAACAGTATGGCAAAATTATAGGTTTCCTATAATATTGATTTGCTCAATAATTATAGGCTCGGTTTTAGGGGCTGTTATGGGTGAAAAAGCAACAATATTAAAGCCATTTGGTGACATATTTTTAAATCTTATGTTTACATCTATAGTGCCGCTTGTTTTTTCAACAATAGCAAGTGCCGTTGGAAATATGATGAACCTTAAACGCCTTGGAAGTATACTTGGGAATATGTTTAAGGTGTTTATAATAACGGGTATTATAGCTGGGGTTATAATTATAATAGCCGTTACTGTATTTCCGCCAGCAAGAGGCGTTGACATAGTTTTTGAAACGGCTGAAAATATAGAGGCTGTAAAACTTTCTGATGCTATAGTAAGTGCTCTTACTGTAAGTGACTTTACAGATTTACTATCAAGACGAAATATGCTTCCTCTCATTGTGTTTTCTATTATGTTTGGTTTTTGCGTAAGCTGTTGTGGAGGAGAAGAAAGTTATGTTGGTAAATTTCTTAACAATCTTTCAGAAATTATGCTTAAAGTAATAAACATTATAATGAAATATGCGCCTATAGGTCTTGGGGCATATTTTGCCACACTTGTAGGTGAGTTTGGACCAAACCTTATAGGTGCTTATGGAAGGGCTATGCTTATATATTACCCAATGTGTATTTTGTATTTTTTAGTTTTCTTTACGATTTATGCTTATTGGGCTGGTGGTAAAAACGGCGTTAAAATAATGTATAAATACATACTTCCGCCTACAGCCACATCAATAGCTACTCAAAGCTCTATAGCCACTCTTCCAGTAAATTTGGAGGCATCAAAAAACATAGGCGTACCAAAAGATATACGTGAAATTATTCTTCCTATAGGCGCTACAATGCACATGGACGGAACAGTTTTTTCAAGCATACTTAAAATAGCATTCTTATTTGGCATATTTGGAAAACCATTTACAGGTGTTGGAACATTTGTATCGGCAATGCTTATATCTGTTATATCTGGTGTTGTAATGTCAGGTGTGCCTGGAGGTGGGCTTATAGGCGAAATGCTTATAGTAAGTCTTTACGGTTTTCCTTCAGAGGCTTTTCCTATAATAGCCACAATAGGATTTTTGGTAGACCCTCCTGGAACATGTATAAATGCTACAGGAGATACAGTAGCATCTATGATGGTTACAAGACTTATTGAGGGAAAAGACTGGCTTGAGAAAAGATTAAGTTCAGGAGAGGTAAAATTATAAAAAAAGGATGTAAATATGGGACTATTTAATAAATTTGATATTGAACGGACAAATTACCCTGTTTTAAAAAAGTAT
This sequence comes from uncultured Eubacteriales bacterium, assembly GCA_949743655.1. Lineage (GTDB taxonomy): Bacteria > Bacillota > Clostridia > Lachnospirales > Anaerotignaceae > Neoanaerotignum_A. Next base: position 23,686 of record CATJUP010000127.1, on the reverse strand, counting down.
ACGTATCTTGATACTTCTACAACAGGCGCCATACCACAATATGCTTATGACGCTATATGCCGTTATTTGAGTGACAGAGTGGAATATGGAATGGATATTGACTTTTATCATTTGCAATGGGAGTATGCAGATATTTTGCGTGAAGATATAGCTAAAATGCTTGGAGCTGAAAGCGGAAAGAATATCGCATTTGGTCAAAACTCATCAACATTATTCAATATATTCTGTAACGGTATAAATTTAACTTCGGACGACAATGTAATAATATACGATACGGCTTTTCCCGCTATGACATATCAGTGGATTAATATTAAAAGTAGAACAGGTATAACTATAAAAATAGCTAAAACACACAACGGTATTTTAGATATAAACGATATTTTTAATATGGCTGACAAAAAAACAAAAGCCATTACAATATGCCATGTTGACAGTTCAACAGGCTATCGCCATGATATTAAAAAAATAGGTGATTTTTGCCGCAAAAACAATATATATTTTGGCGTAGATGCAACACAGTCGTGCGGCGCAGTTAAAATTGACGTTAAAGATATGAATATTGATTTTTTGACAACATCAACTTATAAGTGGCTTCAATGTGTACAAGGAGTGGCATTTGCTTATATATCACCTGAGCTTATTAAAAAATTATCTCAAAGTAATATGGGCTGGGCTAATGTAAGCGACAGAATTAATGGAGAGCCATTTGAAATGGTTATGAGTGATACGGCTTGCAGATTTGAAAACGGTGGTCTTCCAGCGCCAGGGCTTTATGGGCTTAGTGAAACTATAAGAACATATAACAGGCTTGGAGGAGAGGACATACAAAATTATATATTTTCTCTTTCCAAATATTTATATGAGAAAGTATCACAAACAGATAATTTGTATATTGTTTATCCTTATGACAAAGAGCATATATCAAATATAGTTTTTGTTGGTTCTAAAAATGGAATTACTGATGAGCGCATTAAAAATTTTGGAATACGCATCAAAACAAGTGGAAATGACAAATTGAGAGTAGGAATACACTATTATAACAACAAAAGTGATATAGACAAATTAATAAGTTGTTTGAGTTAGTTTTTAGTAATTGTAAAAGTCTTTTTTGTGTACTCTTGTTGCTGCCACAGCCATATAAGGCTGTGGCGCTTATATATATAAATAAAATAAGATTTGCTAATAGTATTTATTATATACACTAATAAAAGTTAAAGTTCTTTTGCTTCTTTTCTTTCAAGAAAAGAAGTAAAATATCAGGGTTTTTTTACAGAATAAATCCACGCCTATAAGACGTGGATTTGTTGTTTTTAAATCACGCACCTTACAGGAGTCGAACCTGCGGTCTTTCGGTCCGGAGCCGAACGCTCTGTCCTCTGAGCTAAAGGTGCATGATTTTTAATTTTAACTTTTTTTTATGTTTGTGTCAATTATATAGTTTTTAAATTTTAGCCTGTTCAAGGCTTCTTTCAACAGCCTGAATTATAAGTCGGCTTGTCATAGGTGTATCACTGTCACCAGTTACGCTTAATTTTTGCTCTTTTTTAATTTGTTTTTCAACGTTTTCAGCCGTTTTTTCAAAAAGTGGGTAAAAAACAGGCACTTCTTCTGTGCAGTCAGTAAGTTTTACGGATTTTATTTTTGTTTTAGACACTTTTACTTCCACCGTAACTTTACTGTTATCCAAAATAATGTCGGACGAATATGTACCAGGATTATAAACTTGGCTGTTGCTCTCTTTAGCCGAGAATATAAAATACGCAACTAAACAAATTATAATTATTCCTATAACAGCAAATATGGCGGTTTTTACTATGTCTTTAAATTTTAAAACCATAAATCTGTTTGCTCCCATAAACTTATCCCCCAAAAATATTTATATAAATATATTTATTACATTTTTTGGGTTTTATGCCTGACCCATTGCAATAATGCGATATTTTTAATATTATTATTAGTAACGGTATTGTATAAATTACAACAAAATTAGTGCTTATTAATAATTGATAAGAGAATGAATTGCTTAAATGAGAAATTATTTTTGTTTTAGGAGCATTGGCAAGTCTTTGTAATATATGCCAAAATACATTTGGAGGTAAAAATGAGTTTAAAATTTGTAATAGGGCGTGCCGGCAGCGGTAAAACATATAGCTGTCTTAAAGAAATAGCCGCTAAAGAAGACTTTTTAAACAATCATAAAATATATTATATAGTTCCAGAACAGTACACTTTGCAGGCTGAAAGGGATATGCTGTCATTTGTAGATACAAAAACAATTATGAGTATAAACGTTCTTAGTTTTAATAGACTGTCTCACAATGTTTTATCAATTATGGGGGAGTTATATAAAACGCATATAGATGATATAGGAAAGGCGCTTATATTAAAAAAAATAGTTTCAGATAACAAAGAGAAATTTATGTATTTTAAAAACTGCTGTTCTAAAAGAGGTTTTGTACAGCAGCTAAGCGACATAATAACCGAGTTTTTTAAATTTAATGTTTCGATAGACTCACTTTTGGAGGCTTGTAATAAAAGTGATGACACAGTTACAAAATATAAACTTAATGACCTGTCAATTATATATTCGGAGTTTTTGAAACAGGGATATGTATATTCTGAAAGTATGCTTGATACACTTTATTACAGTATAGATAAAAGCGATTTTGTAAAAGACGCCGAAATATGGATAGATGGCTTTTTTGGTTTTACGCCTCAGGAATATAAAATAATAGAAAAACTTATTTCGCTTTCTAAAAATATTACAATAACACTTACAATAGGCGAGGCGGCTGTAAAAAATGATAATTTAAAAGAAACATCAATATTTTTTGACTCAAAAGAGACGTATAATAAAATTGTTGATATAGCGCATAAATTAGGCATAAGTACATACATAAAAGTTTGTGACAATATAAAAAGATTTAAAAACCCAGCACTTGGCAAACTTGAGAGTGGACTTTTGACTTACTCTTTGCCAAAAAGTGATAATTGCGAGGGAATACATATATATGAGGCAAACAGCAGTTTTGATGAGGCTGAAAACGTATGCTGTCAAATATTATCACTTGTTAGAGAAAAAAACATAAATTTTAACGACATAGCCGTATTATCGGGAGATTTAGAAAGCTCAATAAATACACTTAAAAATGTTTTTATACAAAACAAGATACCGTTTTTTACTGATATTAAACGCCCAATAGCCGGTTTTCCACTTATAGAACTTATAATGGGGCTTTTTAACTCAATAATTATGTCAATGAGTTATGAGAGTGTGTTCTCAATGTTAAAGACGGGACTTATGCCTTTTGATAATACCGAAGTTGAAATACTTGAGAATTTTGTGCTTTCACATGGTATAAAAAATTATAAATGGAAAAAACAATGGACTTATAAAGATATAGACTGCAAAATAGAGGGTTTTGATATAAATTTTTTAAGACAGCGTTTAATGGACACAATAAGTTTGTTTTCAAATAATATAATAAAAACAAAAAAGTATAGCGCTAAATATATAAGTTCGTGTTTATATAATTTTTTGGAGCTGTCGGAAATAATAGAAAAAGTACAGAATATATCCGACTCGTTTGAAGCGGGTGGAGAACTTGACAAAGCGTACGAAACCCGCCAGTGTTTTAACGCTTTTATTGAGATATTAGACAGTATAAGCTCTATAATGCCTGATGAAGAGATGACTTTAGAGGAGTATAGAGACATTTTTGAAAGCGCTGTTTTAGCCAAAAATATAGGTATTGTTCCTCCAGAGGCAAATAGTGTTATAATAGCTGATACTGAAAGAAGCAGACTTCCAGAAATAGAAGTGCTTTTTGTTGTAAATGCAAATGAGGGAGTATTTCCTAAAAATATAACTCAGCAAGGAGTATTTTCCGAAACGGAAAGACAGTTGATGTCACTTTATGGTGTAAAATTATCACCAGACGCTAAAGGCGCTGTTTTCTCACAGCAGTTTAGTGTTTATAGTGCTCTTACAAAACCTAAAAGTGAGCTTTATATAAGCTATATTAAAAATGAGACTTATAAAAAACCGGCTTCGCCTATTGTTAATAGAATTAAAAGGTTGTTCCCGTTTGTTGATGTTTATTCGTCTAAAGATGTAAAAAATCATATTTTAATGCTTAACAGCCCAAACAGTGCTTTTCATTATGTGGGTGAGGGTTTAAAAAACAATGATTGTTTGTATTCACAAATATATGAGTATTTTAAAAATTCACCTAAATGGGAAAAAAAAGCAAATGTTATAGAAAAAGCGTTAAATACTGATAATAAAAGTATGTATTTAAAATATGATACGGTTGATGAGTTTTTTAAAGGCTCTATATACTCAAGTGTGTCACGCCTTGAAAAATTTGCCTCGTGTCCTTATATGTATTTTATGACATACACACTTAAAGCTAAAGAACGTCCGCTTTATCAGATAAATACGCCGGATTTAGGAGCGCTCTTTCATGCTGTTATAGAGAATTTTTCAAACAAAATAACTGAAAAAGGATTGGATTGGAATAGTGTTGACAACCAAACAATACAGAAATTAACAAATTTATGTGTAAAATGTGAGGTTGAGAAATTCTCAAATGATATATTCTCATCGTCAAATAAACTTAAATATACTGTTAAAAGAGTGGAACGTATTTCTGAAAGAGCTATAAATACAATTATAGAGCATGTTAAAAGCGGGCTTTTTGTGCCATACGCTTTTGAGCTTAAATTTGGTTCAAGCGGTTTGGCACCTATAGTAATTGATTTAGGTGATGGAAGAAAAATGTTTCTTACAGGAAAAATTGACAGAGTTGATATTCTCGACAGTGAGGGTAAAGTATACGTTAAAGTTATAGACTATAAATCAGGGAGCAGGGAATTTTCTTTAAAAGATATTTATTATGGTCTTCAGCTACAGCTTATGTTATATATAAATGCTATAATAGAAAGTGGTATATTTAAAGGTAAAACACCCGTTCCAGGTGGAGTGTTCTATTTTAAAATAAAAGACCCATTTATAAAGTCAAACGAAAATATAACAGACGAAGACATAAAACAACTTATACAAAAAGAATTAAAAATGTCAGGGCTTGTATTAATGGATGAAAATGTTATAAGGGCTATTGATAAAGAGTTTAAACAAAAGTCAGATATAATACCAATTTCGTATAACAAATCAAATGATTTATCAAAATACTCATCAACAGTAAACGAGAAAACATTTTTGGCTATAATGAAATATTGTCAGCAAACCGCCGCTAATATAGGGCGTGAGATTATAAAGGGGAATATATCTCAATTACCATATTTAAACGGCAATATATACCCATGTACATATTGCCAATATGGCAGTGTATGCCATTTTGAGCGTGACAGTAAAAAATTTAGAGTGTTAAAAGCTATAAAAACTGATGATTTGAACAGCTTATTTGAGTAATTATATGTTTGTTTTCGTAATATTATTAAATAAACTAATTTTATGTGGTGATTAAATGATTACTCAATCATTACTTTCGCTTAATGGTAGAAAGGCGTTTGTATTTTGCAGGCAAAACGCTATTTATATGTCATACGCCAAAAACAACTCACCATCGGCGCCGATAATACTTCAAAACAATGTTCATAAAGGCTTTAATATATGTCCTGTTAAAGACGGGTTTTTAATATTTTTTAGAGCCATATATGGTCAAAACTCGGTATTAAAAATATCAGCTTCGGGAGTAACAAGACCAAATATTGATGATAATATATTAAATGTGTCAACAGGAGCCGTGTTTATATTTAATACCGAAAAAATTTTATATTCAGCGCCAGATGGCTTTATACACAGCCTAAATGGCGGCACGCCTTTGTTTGAGTTTGGAGATGCCTCAAAATGCCGTACACTGTTTTTGGCTAATGACGGAATACTTCTTTTTGTTAAAGATAAAAAATTACGTCTTTACTCTTCAGTTAAAAATACTGCTTATGATTTATATAATACAGCGGACAATGTTGAGGATATTTCTATATGTTCTATAAAAGACACATTGTATATATCAATGCTTGTAAAAACAGCGCAAGGATTTGAACTGTTGTATAAAACAATAAGCGGTTCAAACGCGTCTAAGCCTGTACCAATAATTAAAACTCAAACAGCACAAGGAGCTTTTATATTTCCTTATGGAAACTCAATAAGAACAGTTATATCAAATAACTTAAAAGTATTCTCAAGAATTACAGAACGTGATAAATTATCATTTTCGCCTATTGAGAGTATGGAACTTAAAGAGCCGTCAAAAATATTTTATTTTGAACAGTACACGTCAGATTTTGCATGCTGTGATGCTCTTTGTGACGCTCAAGGAGTTGTAATATTTCCTCAGGAGACCTATGCCGAAAATAATGTTGTGGATAAAAAAGGAACTAAAAACGATTTTTATAAAAAAGCTCTTTTAGAAAAAGATAGAGTAATATCAACATTAAATACAAAATTAAATCAACTGCAAAAAAACTCTTATGAGGCTATACACTCTTTAAATGAAAGTCTTTTAGCAGCACAAGACAAAAATACAGCGCTTATGAATGAGATTGAGAGTTTAAGAAACACTGAACTAAGAGTTACGGAAACAATAATTGAACAAAATGAGAATAATATTACTGTGCCGATAAGCACAACTCCTATAGAGCAAATAAGCGCATCAAATCCAATAGCTCTTCCAGTAATTAATAATAATTTTTCTATTTCGGCGGCAGAAACTGCTGAGGATGAGGAATAAAATTTGTTTTTAAATTTAATAAGCCGCGTGTTTTAACGCGGCTTGTTTGCAAAAAAGAACTTTAATGAAAAAACTGAATGATAAAATTGGTAATAATAAATTGAAACAGCTATACCAATAACTTTTAGATACAATGGTTAGGAGTTAAAGTTCTTTTTCTTCCTTTTTTTAAGATATACATTTTTGTGTTTTGCATAAACGTGAATTGAAACAGCTTTAATAATAACTTTTAGATACAATGGTTAAAAGTTAAAGTTCTTTCGCTTCCTTTCTTTCAAGAAAGGAAGAATATGATTTTATAAAATTAATGGTTTTTTTAATATCATCGTCTGTATGCGCATCTGATATAAACATAGCCTCAAACTGCGATGGAGCAATATATATTCCATTTTCAAGCATATAACCAAAATACTCTGCATATTCTTTTGTGTTGCTTTGTATAGCACTGTTGTAATCTGTCACATAATCACTATTAAAAAACGCGCTTATAAGCGAACCAACTCTGTTTACTGTTAATCCCTTTTTTTGTTTAAAAGCGTTTTCTATTTTTTCAGCTTTTTGGTTAATACGCTTGTATATATTGTTGTCATTAATAAGTATTTTTAATGTTTCTATACCTGCGGTTACAGCTATTGGGTTTCCAGAAAGAGTTCCCGCTTGATAAACATTTCCTAAAGGCGATACCATATCCATAATTTCTTTTTTGCCGCCGTAAGCGCCTAAAGGCATACCACCACCAACTATTTTACCCAATGTTACCATGTCCGGCTTTATGCCAAAATACTCGCAAGCCCCACCCAAACTTAACCTAAAACCTGTTATTACCTCATCAAATATAAGCACAGTACCATTATTTTTTGTTATTTCTCTTAAAAATTCAATAAACCCATTTTTAGGCGGAACAACTCCCATATTAGCCGCTACCGGTTCTACAATTACGCAAGCTATTTTATTTTTATATGTGTTAAAAAGCTCTTCAACGGTTTTTTTATCGTTGTAATCCGCCAAAAGAGTATAATCCGTGTATCCCTTAGGCACACCCGCACTGCTTGCTACGGCGTTTGTTATAAGCCCTGAGCCCGATTTTACAAGCAGTCCGTCAGAATGACCATGATAACAGCCTGTAAATTTTAAAACCATATCCCTGTTTGTGTATCCTCTTGCCGCTCTTACAGCACTCATTACAGCCTCTGTTCCGCTCGACACAAGTCTAATAGTTTCTATAGCTGGCATTGCGCTTGTTATAATTTCGGCAAGTTCCGTTTCTTTTTTTGTAGGCGCGCCATAGCTAAGCCCATATTCACAGGCTTTTTTCACAGCTTCTATTACTTCTTTTTTGGCGTGACCCAATATTAAAGGTCCCCATGATAAAACATAGTCTATAAATTCATTTCCATCCTCATCATATATTTTAGAGCCATTTGCATTTTTTATAAATAGCGGTTTTTTTCCAACGGCATTAAACGCCCTAACTGGCGAATTTACTCCGCCTGGCATTAAATTAAGAGCTTTTTTATAAAGCCTTTCAGACATTTCTGTTTTCATTTTAATACTCCTCTTTGAGCCACTCGGCTATATCAATAGCATAATATGTTATTATTATGTCGGCACCCGCACGTTTTATGGCTGTTACATTTTCTAAAACTATTTTTTTCTCGTCTATCCAGCCATTTATTGCGGCGGCTTTTATCATCGAATATTCTCCGCTTACGCTGTAAGCCGCCAAAGGATAACCAAACTTTTCCGAAACTGTTTTTATAACGTCCAAATATGCCAAAGCTGGCTTTACCATTACTATATCGGCGCCTTGAGATATATCGTTTTCAATTTCTCTAACGCCTTCTTTTAAATTTCTAAAATCCATTTGATATGTTTTTCTGTCCCCAAATTCTGGCGCGGACTCTGCCGCGTCTCTAAAAGGTGAGTAATAAGCCGATGAGTATTTAGCGCTGTAGCCCATAATAGGCGTGTTTATAAATCCGGCTTTATCAAGGGCATTTCTTATAGCCAAAACATCTCCGTCCATCATACAAGAAGGCGCTACAATGTCCGCCCCCGCCTCTGTTACACTTACAGCTATTTTGGCTATAATCGGAAGTGACTCATCATTTAAAATCTCATTGTTTTTAACAACACCGCAGTGACCATGGTTTGTGTACTCACAAAGGCATACATCAGCTATAACAAGCATTTTTGGATAAATTTTTTTAATATGCCTTATGGCTTTTTGTACTATTCCATTTTTGCTGTAAGCCTCTGAGCCTTTTTCGTCTTTATGTTCTGGAATACCAAATATAAGTATTCCAGATATTCCGCTTTGATTAACTTTGTTAAGTATATCGTCCAATTTGTCTATTGAGTACCTATAGACATTTGGCATTGAGTCAACTTTTTGTTTTATATTCTCACCCTCAACAACAAAAATAGGATATATAAAATCTTTTTTATTAAGCCTTGTTTCACACACCATATCCCTAATAACTTCATTTTGTCTTAGCCTTCTAAATCTTTTCACAGCTTGTCACCTACCTCATTTAATATAGCGTTTACTATTCCGTCTGCGTTTGAAACATCAGCTATTAAAAAATCGTTCACACCATAAAACATTAATTTTTGTGCCGTATACTCTCCTATACATACAGCTTTTGAGTTTTTTGGAATTTTTCCGCCATTTTCAAAAAACAATTCAACACCAACAGCACTAGCAAACGTTATAAAATCCACATCATCACTTAAATTTATATTATTTTTAAAAACTGTGTTATAAACATAAACCTCTTTAAAATTTATATTAGCTTTTGATAGTTTTTCTCTTATTACACTATTTCCTTTTAAAGCCCTTGGTATAAATATATTGTCATATTTACATTTAACAAGTATATCGCTTAAAGCGTCAGATGTAAACTTGTAAGGCATTATATCAGCTATTATATTAAATTTTTTAATATAATCCCTTGTGCCGCTACCCATAACAGCAAATTTAATATTACTTAAAGAGCGTATATCAATATTAAGTTCTCTCATTCTTTCAAAAAATATTTTAGCCGAGTTTACTCCTGTTAAAACTATTATTGAGTATTTTTTTATATTTTTTAGCTCGTTGTCAAATTCAGCTGTAATATTGGGTACTATGTCAACATGATTTACAATATTCGTTTTTCCGCCTAAAAAATTTATTTTTTCTGACACTTTATGGCAAAATTCATTTGTACCGCACACAGCAGTTTTTACTTCGCTTAACGGCAATTTCAAATCACTCAGTGTATCCAAATCGGCACAGTCGCCTATTACTATTATAGCTGGCGAAACCACATTTTTATCGTCAATAACTTTTTGGGCTATATCACAAATAACGCTTCTTATAACATATTGGTTTGAGTTTGTTCCATTTGATATTACAGCAACAGGAGTATATTTTGACATACCATTTTTAATAAGCTCATCCATTATAGTATTTATATTATAAAGCCCCATTAAAAATATTATTGTGCCATTTAAAATTGCTATATTTTTAAAATCTATGCTCTTTGTTATATCATCATCGTATGTGTGACCAGTTATAACCGTAAACATACGGCTTGTTTTTCTGTTTGTAACAGGTATTCCAGCACATTCCGGCACGGCTATAGCAGAAGTTATACCAGGTATAACCTCATAACTTATATTAGCTTTTTTAAGCGCGTAACATTCTTCTGCTCCCCTTCCAAAAACAAATGGGTCTCCGCCTTTTAATCTTAGTATTATGCCGCCTTTTTTAGCCTCGGATATTAAAACATTGTTTATATCCTCTTGAGTCATATAATGCTTTTTAGCCGATTTTCCGGCGTATATTTTAACACAGTCTTTTTTGCAGTTAAAAAGCAGTGTTTTATCTACTAAATTATCGTATATAACAGTGTCACAAATTTTTAATATACGCATTGTTTTTAATGTAACAAGTTCTGGGTCTCCCGGTCCCGCACCGGCTATATATACAAAAGAGTTATACATTTATAAATTCACCCGCCATATCATTTAAAGCTCTGTCTATATTTTTTATGTCAATTATACTTTTTACTATTTTTGGTGTTTTATAAAAAGCCGAAACATGTATTTTATCTCCATTCTTAAAAGCATAAACACCAGCGGCGTCATGGCAATCGGCGTTTAAAAGTGACATTAATTTTCTTTCGGTATTAAAAATAATATGTGTATCGTTATCATTTATTTCTCTAATAATACTCTCAAAATTAGAGCCCTTTAAACACTCACATACTATTATTCCTTGACAAGCCGCCGGTATAAATATTTCCGGCTCAAATGGGTTTATATTAAAATCAGTCAAATCACATTCTTTATTATAAAGTCTTTCTATTCCCGCCATAGCTAATATTATGGCGTCATACTCGTTATTTTTAAGTTTTAAAAGGCGTGTGTTTATGTTTCCTCTTAAAAGTTTTATTTCACAGTTATAAATCGTTCTTATAATTAAACTCCTTCTTGGGCTTGAAGTGCCTATTACTGGACATTTTATTTTTTTAATATCAATTTCATTTTTTGTTATTAAAGCGTCTCTTAAATCGCCGCGTTTAAGCACAGATGGAAAACAAAACAAATCATCTGTAGATGATGGAATATCTTTTCCGCTGTGTACAGCTATGTCTATAATACCCTCTTTTAACGCATTCTCAAAATCATTTATAAAAACCCCTTTTTTGCCTATTGCGTAAAGAGGTTTATCTGTTATTTTGTCGCCTATTGTTTTTAGTATTATTACATTTGTCTCTATATTTTTATAATGGCGTTTAAGCTCGTCTATAACCATTTGAGTTTGTTTAAGTGCCAGAGCGCTTCCTCTTGTGCCTATATTAATTTTTATCATTACTATCACCGTTTATTATATTATAAATACTTTCATCTAGGGCAGTATTTTTACTTTTTAAAAGTAAACCAAATATAGTTTTAAGTTTTTCTGCTCTTTTGTAACTGTCATTAATTTCTGACTTAACAATTTTTCTAAATAAGCCCATTCTGTCGTTTATATCCCCTATAAAAGCGGGTATATTTTTTGATATTGTGTCTCTTATATATTGTGTAATAATTGGGCTTTTTCCTCCGCTTGACACAGCACATACAACGTCTTTTTGTTTTAATATTGAGGGAAATATAAATGAGCACAGTTCTATATTATCAACAACATTTACAGGTATACTTTTATTAAAACAAAGAGCACTTATATTTTTGTTTAAATCATTGTTGTTAGTAGCTGCTATAACAAAAGACATATTGTTTATATCTTTTTTATCAAAACACCTATTTAATATTTTAATATCCAATTTTTTTAAAGCTGGTGTTATATTAGGCGCCACAACACTTACATTAGCTCCAAACTCCAAAAGTATAATCGCCTTTTTTAAAGCTGTTTTTCCGCCACCAACTATCAGTACATTTTTTGAGTCCAAATTTACAAACAAAGGAAAGTACGCCATTACACACCGTCCTTTTTTAAATAATCACTAAGCCAAACAAATATACTTTCCGCCTGTTCTTTATTTGTGTTTTTTCGTATTGAATATATAATATGCTCTAAACCATGATCATAAACAGCGCTATTTAAAGCTGGTATTAGGGTTACTATTTTTCTAAAATACAGCTCTTTTATAATATCATCAGTCCATTTTTTAGTATACTCCGCCGCTGACAGCATCTCTTTATGTTTTAGAGCGTTATTTTCTTTTGAAAGTTTTTTAAAATAATCAATGTCAAAAAGCGTGCACATATTTATATCGCCTATAGCTGTATCTATATCATTTGGTACGGCTAAGTCTATAAAAAGACGTTTTTTATTTGTTTTAACATTTTTTAAAAATTCATTTTTTGTTATTGTATAATGCGGACTTGATGTTGCGCTTATTATTATATCAGCATTATCAATATAGTCATACCTTTTTGAGAACTCACACCAATTTATTTTTGGATTATATAAAAGAAGAGCGTTTTTATGTTTTCTAAAAGTCCCTGTTACATTTATATTAGGTTTTGAAATTATGTTTTTAGCTGTTATAGAACCTATTTTACCAGTTATACCTATTATAAGTACATTTTTCTGTTCTTTATCAAATTTAAAAATCTCATTAGCTGTAAGCGAACCTATAGACACAGGTGTTTTTGAGAGTCCTGTAAGTGTTTTTATTTCTTTAGCGGCTGTTATAGCCATTTTAAATATAGTGTTAAATTCTGTTGATACAGATTTGTTTTCTAAAGAGTTATAATAGCTTTCTTTAACCTGTCTAAGTATTTCATCCTCACCTATAAGCATAGAATCTATTCCACAAGCCACATTTAAAATATGTGCTATAGCATTTTGAGACGTTCGTACATTAAAGTATTTTTTAAATTTGTCAATATCAATATTTTTATAACAGCACAAAAAACTCTCCATATACTTTATTGCAGTGTGAGCTCCGTCAAAATATAACTCACAGCGGTTACAAGTGCTTATTATAACACACTGCGTTATAATGCTTGTACTTTTAAAAAGTTTATTATAAAATTCTCGCTCCTCATCAAGTGTAAAAGCAAAATTAGCCCTTACATCAATAGGTGCAGATTTAAAATTTATACTTATTGAGTTTATCATTTTATGACTCACCTAAAAATTTTATATTTGTTATGTATCTTTTTATATTTTTTATTATTCGTTATAGCCTAAAAATTCCGATATACTGTCACATGCCTCTTTTAAAACAGGCTTGATTTCGTTCATTTTATCACGTGTCATTCTTTCAGCCGGACCACTTATGCTTATACCTGATACAATATGACCTGTAAAATCTTTTATAGGCATTGCAAAACAAATCATTCCGTCAACAAATTCCTCATTATCAATAGCATACCCTAATTTTTTTATTTCTTTAATATTTTCCAAAAGTTCCTGTTTGTCTGTTATAGTGTTAGACGCTAATTTTGAAAGTGTTGTACGGCTAAAATAGTTATCAACATCTTTATCAGACAAACCGCTCATAAAAAGTTTTCCTATAGCTGTAGCATATAATGGCTCTCTTTCACCTAACTGTATATTTGTGCGCAACATTCTCGCTGGTTCTATTTTACATATTATTATAGCCTCATAATTATTAAAAACACCTAAATTAGTAGTCTCAAAAAACGTATTACAAAGTTTTTTTATAACAGGCACATAATTAGCCCCGCTTAAAGTATGCTGTTTAGGTACAACATTGCCGGCGTTAAAAAGTCCCCAACCTAATCTGTAAGCCGGCGACACACCCGTTGTTTTTTCAATAAAATCATAAGCCATAAGTGTATCAAGCAAACGATGTACGCCGCTTTTACCTATTTTAAGCTCTGTACTTATTTCGGTAAGCGTAACACCTTCACTTGATGGGTTTTCTTTTATATAATTTAAAATATCAAGCGCTTTGCCCAAAGTTTGTACTGGATACTTAGGTATATGTTTAAAATTACTCATAAAATTCCTCCGCGATTTGTTCCAAATAATAGACACATAAAATTATTATATAGATTTAGAACAATTTTGTAAATAAAATAAGTGTTTTTTATTAATAAAATACCATTGACATTAAACAAAAGTATAATTATAATATTTATAGTAATACAGAAAGGCATTGTAATATTTAGAACACGGGCGTCCCCTTTAGGCACGCTTTTATAACCTATTTCGGTATGTACCGAAAATATATATTGCAGAGAGGAGTTTTTATATGAACCGAGTTACAGTAAACCGGGAGATGTGCAAAGAATGTGAGTATTGTCTTAATTTTTGTCCTAAAAAAACAATACTTAAAAAAAGCGAAACTGTTAATAAAATGGGATACTATGCCGTTGAGGCTGTTGATATGACAGACTGTGTGGCTTGCGCTATATGTGCCACTGTTTGTCCAGAGGGCGCTATAACGGTAGAAAAGAATGTTTAAGGAGGGTTAAAACTAATGGCAGATAAAGTTTTTATGCAGGGTAACGAAGCCTTCGCTGAAGCGGCTATACGTTCTGGCTGTAAATATTTCTTTGGTTATCCTATTACACCATCAAGCGAAATTCCAGAGTATTACGCTAAAAAAGCGCCTACAGAGGGTCTTACATTTATACAGGCCGAAACAGAGGTTTCAGCTTTTAATATGGTAGCTGGTGTTGCCGCTACAGGAAAAAGAGGAATGACAGCTACTGCTGGTCCTGGTTTTTCATTGGGTTGTGAGGCTATGAGCTATATGTCAGCTGCAAGTCTTCCAGCGGTTATTGTTGATTGTATGCGTCCAGGTCCTGCTGACGGTGAAATACTTGGTTCTCAAGGAGATTATAATCAGCTTACAAAAGGCGGCGGACATGGAGACTATAACACAATAGTTTTAGCGCCTTATTCTGTACAAGAATACGCTGATTTTGCTCCTTTAGCTTTTGACCTTGCTGAAAAATACAGAAACCCTGTTGTTGTGGCAAGTGACGGAACAATAGCTAAAATGATGGAAAATGTTGAACTTCCAGAAAGAGTAGAGCCTAAAGGAAGAGCTGACTGGGCTGTTGATGGTATTAATGGAAGAGGACATCATAACGACATTACTACATGTGGTGACGGACCTGAGCAATGGGAAAGATTTAATCTTGACCTTCAGGCTAAATACGCTAAAATAAGAGAAAACGAGCAAAAATGGGAAGAAATTAACACAGATGACGCCGACATAATTGTTGTTGCGTTTGGTACAATGGCAAGAGTTTGCCTTGACGCTGTTAAAATAGCGCGCGAAAACGGAATGAAAGTTGGTATGATTAGACCTATAACAATATGGCCTTTCCCAGTAAAAGCGTTTGATAAATACATAAACAAAGGCAAAAAGTTTTTTGTAACAGAGCTCAACGCTGGACAAATGGTAGATGATGTTAAACTTGCTGTAAACGACAACGCATCTGTTGAGTTTTATGGCAGACTTGGCGGAATGATACCTAACCCAGTTGAGATTTACAACAAACTTTGCGAGCTTTACAAATAATTAGGAGGTGACATTAAATGAGTATAGTATATAAAAGACCTGAAGTATTTACAGATGAATACATGAAATACTGCGGCGGTTGTGGTCACGGTATTATAAATAAACTTATAGGCGAAATTATAGAAGAAGAAAACTTAGTTGACAAAACCGTGCTTATATGGCCTATTGGCTGTTCTGTTTACGCTGACAAGTATTATAAAGCAGACTCAATATGCGCCCTCCACGGACGCGCTCCAGCGGTAGGTACAGGTATTAAAAGAGCTTGTCCTGAAGACCTTGTTATAGTATATCAGGGTGACGGTGATATGGTTTCGGAAGGTATGGCTGAAATTATGCACGCTGGAATTAGAGGCGAGAAATTTACTGTTATATTTGTAAACAACTCAATATATGGTATGACAGGCGGACAAATGGCTCCTACAACACTTATGGAGCAGGTTACAACAACAACTCCTTATGGTCGTGCTGAAGTAAACACAGGTAATCCTGTCAACATGGCCGAGATTATAGGAAACCTTAACGAGTGCTATTACAGTGAGCGTGTTACTGTAAACTCACCAGCTAATATTAGAAAAACAAAATCTGCTATTAAAAAAGCATTTAAATATCAAATGGAGGGCAAAGGACTTTCATTTGTAGAAATACTTTCTCCATGTCCTACAGGCTGGAAGGTTAAACCATTACAGGCTATAAAGTGGATTGACGATGTGGTTACAAAACAGTTCCCACTCGGTGTATTCAAAGACCTTGGACAGGAGGGAAAATAATAATATGAAAAGCGAACTTATTTTTTCGGGTATAGGCGGACAGGGTACAATACTTATGGGTAAAATGGCTTGTACTGCCGCTTCAAAAAAAGGATATAATGTTACTCTTTCACCTGCTTATGGACAGGAAAAAAGAGGCGGACGCGCAAGCTGTCAGGTTGTTATATCAGAAGAAGTTGGCTCAATGATAATTTCTGAGGCTGACACAATACTTGTTATGGATGAAAAATCACTTAAAGATTATGAGAGCAAAGTTAAAGCAGGCGGAACACTTATTATTAACAGCTCTATGATTGATACAAAAGCTACAAGAACAGACATCAAAATTGTTGAAATTCCTTTCACAGAAATAGCTACAGAAGTAGCTACAGCTAAATCCGCTAACATGGTAGCTCTTGGCGCTGTTGTTAAAACACTTGATATTATAACACTCGATGATGCTAAAGAGGTTATCAAAATTAAAATGAAACCAGCTCTTGTTGAGGCTAACATTAAAGCTCTTGAGGCTGGATATGACTACGTTAAATAACCATATACCATAAAACCATAAAAGAAAACACACACTAAAACCCCTTCTCAATTTTGAGAAGGGGTTTTACCATAAAATTTTTTCAAAACTAATATTTTTAGTTTTAAAAAACAAAATACATATTACTCAATAGCTCTTATTCCCATTTTATCAAGTTTTTTTAATTGTCTTGCATATTTTGCAATACTTCTTCGGAATACCCCTTTCACCCAATTACTTCCAAAATTATACTTCTCATTCACATTTTAATATATTATCAAAAATACTTTACATAAGTGCTTTAACCGCTTCTGTAATCTGTAAAATATTTCTCTTACCCGTTATAAACTCAGCAGTACCATTTTTCTCAACAGCATAATAATTGTCATCGTACTCAAAAAAGTCAAGTTTTATACTGCTTCCGTTTATATTTGTAAGTATTATCTCTCCCACAAATTCTCCTAATTCTTTTTTTATTTCACCATCCATTGTTATAGCGGCTATACTTTTATATATTTCTTCAAAAGCTAATGTATCAGCAGTTTGCCCATTAAGTGTAATACTTTTGTCATCAGCATTTATATTGTATGTGGCAGTAAACGTGTTATCACTTATTAATATCTCGCTAAAACTCTCAATGCCCTCATTTATATAATATTTGCCTATTATGTCAAATGGGTTTGTATTATATATGCTTTCAACTTTATCTTTTAAAACAGTGCATATATAATCTTTTCCACTAAATTTGGCATAATATTTTGATGTGTCATCATCGCATAAGTTCCCTACTGTTATTGTACATTCACGCCCACTGTTATCATAAGCACTTACAGTAATAAGCGGTTTATCAAAACCATAGTCAATACTTGGGTCTGGCTTGTCTATAAAATCCTGAGCCGTTATCTCATAAAATTTGCCGCCTATGTTATCAGCCAATTTTTCAGTAATTACAGGAATATCAAAACTATAATATCCACTTAAAATATACTCACCATAGCCGCTTGTGAACTCACCTTTTGGGTTTGGAACAATACTGTAAATTGTACCATCATCTTTTTTAACATCAAGCGTTCTTATATCAGAATAATCCACATACGCCGGATATTTATCTCTAAACTCGTCTGGTGAGTGAGAAAGCGCCTTTCCAGCGTCCGCCGATATTATATAAACATCTTTTCCGCCAGCGTTGGCATAATATCCAGTATTATCAACAGTTTTGTTTCCTACAACAACACTAATAATGTTTCCACTGTCGTCGCTTATCTCGTTGATTATGCCATTATCAATACCATAATCGGCGGCATTTTCAATACCGTTTTGTATTATATGTGTATATTCCAAACTTTTTAAATAAGCTATAGCTTGGTCTATAGAAATTTGAATTAAATCAGCATTTTCATTTCCCTCAATAATCCAGTTTGTACCCTCTTTTACAAACACAACACTTTTATCGCTTTGTTTTACAGAATATTTTTTTACTTCAATATTTTCAGCGTCAATAATTTTTTTATTATTATCACCTTCAACAGTATCTTTTTTATTGCCATAATAGCGGCTTACACCAAAAACCGCTATTACAGCACACAATATACAAAGGGCTATAATAATCTTTTTTTTTGGTTCAATCATTTATTTTTCCTCCTAATAAACACAGCAAAACCCGCCAAAAGTATTAAAAGCGGTATAATAATAACACAAAACGCCATAACAGCTATAGCCTTTCCTTGTGTAATATTAAGATACTGTTCGGCACCTATACTTTTTGTTCTTGCAGTAGTTTCTGCGCCATTAAGAAAACTAAAAGAGTTAATCAAAAATCCAAAATTGCCGCCGTTTACTATTGAGTTTACTTGGTCGTCCACAAACATTGATGTACCTGATACAATAAGTCTTGTACCATTTTCAACACCATTTCCATCTTTGTCTGTAATTGCCACAACAATATCAAAAGAACCTTGAGGGTCGTTTTCTGTTCTTTCGGCGTTATTATTAGATATGTCTATAAGCGACTTTGTATATGAATATTGAGATGAATAAGCCAAACTATCTATATTAACTGTAGAGCGTTTAGCGTCAAGTCTTTCAATGCTTAAAGCCGCTGGTGTAATTATGTTTTTACCTGCCGATACAATAGAAGAACATATTTCGTTGCTGTTATTAAGCATAGGTATAATATAAATAGGATTATTTTCTATAACATAATTAGCACTTCCCTCAATAACAAGGTTTTTGCTGTTTGCAATACCATAGTCAGCCAAAATAGAGTCAAATTTTGGTGTATCATCCATAGCTATAGTAAGTGTTATAAAAGCCTTTCCGCCATATTCCAAATATTGTTTTATTTGTTCGTACTCCTTTTGAGCTAAATCTGTAACTGGTCCATTTATAACAAGTATTTCACAGTCCTCTGGCAAATCTTCTTTTATAATATCAAGTGTTTTAACATCAAAACCACTGTAAGAGAGCTCTTTTTTCAAATTCTCCCCCAACGCCGTTTCACCATGACCAGTAAGCTCATATATATTTTCAGCCGCCCCATTAATAAGCTGTCTTATTGTTCCTGTAAGAGCGCCCTCTATTTTTACACCCCTTATATAAGCCGTTTGAGATGCCATATCCACGCTTATGTCTGTAACCTCTTCTTGAGGTATAACACTAAAGTTTTCGGCTGTTTCCACTATTACGTCACCCACAGAAGGCTGCTGACCATTTTGAGTATATTTTGTGGCAAAAGCTGGATTTGTGTATGGGTCTATATTCTCAACTTTTATGTGCTCCGAACGCGCGGCGTATCTATCAAATATTTCGGTAACAACCGAAAACTCCTCACCTTCAGGATACATTGAGTATATTTTAACATCTTCATTTATACTATCTATTAAATTTAATGTGTCTTCCGAAAGTGTATAAAGTCCATTTCTTGTTAAATCAAACTTTATATTAAAACCACTTACTATAAGATTTAATACTATAGCCGTAACAACAACTATAGCCGTCATAACTGAGGCGTAACCTCCATATTTAAGTAAAAAATCGTTTTTATATGTCTTTTTCAAATTTGTTACCTCCCTTTATGACCATCTTCTTTTTTCTATTACTCTAACCGTAAAATATAAAAATACGGTTATAAATGATATAAAATAAACAACAGAAGATACATCAAAAATTCCCATAGCGAAATTATTAAATCTTGTAAGCACTGCAAACATCATTGCAAATTTTCCGGCAAGCCCTGTAAATATACTTCTTTTCAAAAAATATAAAATCAAAAGCGCCGCGGCTTCAACAATAAAAACAGTTATTGATATTTCGGTGTTTTTAGTATTGTAATAAAAATAAAACGCTATTATAAGAGCTATTATGGAGGCAAACATAAGCGAAAAACTTTGAGAACCTGATGCCGCTCTAACTATCGTTTCTACCATAAGTAATAAAAAAACTGCGGCAAACGTGGCTACTGCTGATATTATTTGATTATCTGTCACAGATGAAATCCAAAGCCCTACAGCTATAAAAGAGCCGCCTAAAAGTAAAAAACCTATATAAGAACCCACAATCTGCGCCACAGCCAATGTGCCAAAAAATGACAGTATAATTGGAAATATTATTGTAATAGCAAGCGCTATTAAAAACACTGTCATAGCCGCCAAATATTTACCCAATACAATATCTAAAACACTAACAGGCGATGTTAAAAGCATTTGTTCTGTTTTTTGCTTTTTTTCTTCGGATAAAAGGCGCATTGTGAGTATAGGCGCCAATATAAGAAACATCATTATAACCGAGTTAAAAACATATTGAAAATCCGGACTCATTGAAAGTATATTTTGTATAGAAAAATATACAGCCGTTATAAGTACAAAAAACGATATAAAAACATAACCAATCATTGAGCTAAAATACATTTTTATTTCTCTTTTAAATATAGCCGCCACTTTTATTCCTCCTCACATTTATTTTCTTTGCTTTCTTCAATATCATTTTTGTCTAAATTAAAATTATCGTCTTCGGTAACTTGAAGAAATACTTCCTCAAGCGACATCTTTTCTGGTTTAAGCATAAGCAGTTTAAAATTATTTTTAACAGCTTTATCAAACACAGCCTCACGGCAATCTATATCTTCTTTGCCTTTCACTATAAACTCTGTCACTCCCTGCTCATCAGCATCGGTTTTTTCAACTAACTCAAATATATTTTCGTCTTTAAATGCCTCAATTATATTCTCGTCAGTTCCTTTTATTTTAACTTTAAGCCTGTTTTGACCTAATTTTTCTGAAAGACTGTCTGGCGTATCAACAGCAACTAATTTACCTTTATTTATTATTATAACTCTACTACATACAGCACTTACCTCTGAGAGTATATGAGAGCTTAATATAATTGTGTGGTCTTTTGAAAGTTCTTTTATAACATCTCTTATTTCTATTATCTGTTTAGGGTCAAGTCCTACTGTTGGCTCATCAAGTATAAGCGCCTCTGGATAGCCCACAAGAGCCTGTGCCAAACCAACTCTTTGTCTGTATCCTTTTGATAAATTTTTAATCAATTTTCCTGATACATGGCTTATTTTTATTTTTTCCATTATGTCGTTTAACATATTTTTTATATCAGCCTTTTTTACGCCTTTAAGCTCCGCAGCAAATTTAAGATATTCCTCAACTGACATATCCACATACAATGGCGGTATTTCAGGCAAATAACCTATACGTTTTTTAGCCTCTTTTGGGTTTTTAAGTATGTCAAAACCATCTATAGATACCTCTCCGCCGCTTGCCGATATATATCCAGTTATTATATTCATTGTTGTTGACTTTCCAGCGCCGTTTGGACCCAAAAAGCCCACAACCTCGCCCGTTTCAATTTTAACAGAAATATCTTTTACTGCCTCATATTTTCCGTAATTTTTAATAAGGTTTTTAACTTCTATCAAACCTATCCCTCCATAACAGCACTTATGTATTAACAACTGGTATAAATTTCAAATTGCCACTAACCTAAGTATTATACTTAATATTTTTAGATTTTACTACATCTATATGAACAAATTATGAATTTTATTGTTTTTTATAAATAAAATTATATATTGCCTACTCTATTATTAGGTAAGACATTTTTACACAATTTTAATATTAAAACATATTGCATATTTGTATTTTGTATTGTATATTTATCAAACAGGTTAAGTGTTTATGTTATGGATAAAGGGGGTATTTAAAATGGCTGACGCTAAATTAAAAAAGAACGCCATAATAGAAGGCGTTATATGGAAACAGCTTTTAATTTTCTTTTTCCCACTGCTTTTTGGGGCTTTTTTTCAGCAAATGTATAACATGGCTGACACTCTTATAGTTGGCAGATATTTAGGCAAAGAGGCTCTGTCGGCAGTAGGCGGTTCAACAGGTAAAATAATAGATATTATAGTGTATTTTTCCATGGGTATAACATCAGGCGCATCAGTAATAATAGCGCAATATTACGGTGCTAAAAACTATATACACACCCAAAGAGCCGTACATACCGCTATAACTTTTTCGGCGTTGTTTGGTTTGGCTTTATCCATAATAGGTTTTATACTTACCCCAACAATATTAAAAGCCATAGCAACACCAGATGATATATTGGAACAATCAATAATATACCTTAAAATATATTTTTTTGGCGTTGTGCCTAATATGCTTTACAATATGGGCGCATCTGTAATGCGCGCTGTTGGTGACTCAAAAAGACCTTTAATATTTCTTATAATAACGTGCTTTATAAACATAATAACAGATATTTTATTTGTTGTGGTATTTAATATGGGTGTTGCGGGTGCGGCTTTAGCCACTATACTTTCACAGCTTATAAGCGCCGTAATGGTATTAATCGCGTTGGCGCGCTCTAACGATTGTTATAGACTTTATATTAACCATTTAAAAATACGTTTAAGCCTTCTCAAAAGAATGTTAAAATTAGGCGTTCCTGCTGGGGTACAATCGCTTATGTTTAATTTACCAAACATACTTATACAGGTTTACATAAATTTTTTGGGAACAGACACAATAGCGGCATGGTCTACATACAACAAAATAGAAACTATTTTTTGGATGACTATGGCATCTTTCAGCACAGCTATGACAACATTCGCTGGTCAAAATTACGGTGCTGGTTTAAAACAAAGAGTTATGAAAAGTGTAAAACAGTGTATTATTATAGCTATAATATCAACTATTATAATAAGTTTTTCATTTTACACTTTCGCCCCACAAATATTTAGTGTGTTTATAACTGATAAAACAGTTATAGACATAGGCGTTGAGATAATGAGATTTTTACCGCCTACATTTATATTTTACATATTTATAGAAATTTTATCTGGAACGCTCAGGGGAACAGGAAACTCTTTTAAACCAATGATTTTAGCAATATCAGGCATATGCGTTCCCCGTATGTTATGGCTTATTTGGGTTGTGCCTAAAAACCAAAATTTAAAATCAATAATATTTACATTTCCGCTCTCATGGGTTATAACCGCTACCCTTTTTATAGTTTATTTTATGTACTACTCAAACAAAAAGGGCTGGTGGAAAAAGGATTTAGAAAAAGAAACAGCATAATTTTTTCTTCCTTTCTTGAAAGAAAGGAAGCGAAAGAACTTTAACTTTTAACCATTGT
>CATJUP010000126.1 GCA_949743655.1 uncultured Eubacteriales bacterium | reverse complement strand
TTATCATAGCTATGCTATATATCCACGCTTATTTGAGGTGTATATTAAACACTTTTTTTAATGGCTGTTTATTTGTAGAGAATTAATTTTAATAAAAAAACAAATAAAATAAGAGTAAATAAAAGAAAACAAGAGAAAAATTAGCTAATTATCCAAATATTTTTATATAAATATGTATAATCGCTTATAATCATATTTGCATAAAAAGGCGGATATATATAATATAATAATAACGATTAGCACTCAATAAAAGTGAGTGCTAATAAACTTAAATGTGATTTGTTTAGGAGGTAATATAATGAAACTTGTACCATTAGGAGATAAAGTAGTTATAAAACAAATGGAAGCTGAAGAGAAAACAAAATCGGGTATTGTTTTACCTACACAAAGCAAAGAAAAACCACAGGAAGCCGAAGTTATAGCTGTAGGTCCTGGAGGATTAGTTGACGGAAAAGAAGTTAAAATGCAGGTTAAAGCTGGAGATAAAATTATATACTCTAAATATTCTGGAACAGAAATAAAAATTGATGGTGAGGAATTAATTATAGTAAGACAAAACGATATTTTGGCTATAGTTGAGGAATAATTTTATTTATTGATATTTAAGGAGGATTATTAAAATGCCTAAGCAGATTTTATATGGAACAGAAGCAAGAAAAGCTATGGAAGCTGGAGTAAATAAACTTGCTGATACAGTTAAAGTTACATTAGGACCAAAAGGAAGAAATGTTGTACTTGATAGAAAGTTTATGGCACCGCTTATTACAAATGACGGTGTTACAATAGCTAAAGATATTGAACTTGAAGACCCATATGAGAACATGGGCGCACAACTTGTTAAAGAAGTATCAACAAAAACAAACGATGTTGCTGGTGACGGAACAACAACAGCTACAGTTTTGGCACAGGCTATGATACAAGAGGGACTTAAAAATGTCGCTTCTGGCGCTAACGCTATAATACTTAAAAAAGGTATGCAAAAAGCCACAGACGCTGTTGTTGAAGAGATTAAAAAAATGAGTCAGTCAGTTACAACAAAAAATCATATAGCAAGAGTAGCGGCTATTTCTTCTGGAGACGAGCAAGTAGGCACAATGATTGCTGACGCTATGGAAAAAGTAACAAACAATGGCGTTATAACTGTTGAGGAGTCAAAAACAATGCACACCGAACTTGAGCTTGTAGAGGGTATGCAGTTTGATAAAGGTTATCTCTCAAGCTATATGTCAACAGATATGGAAAAAATGGTGGCTGTTCTTGAAGACCCATATATACTTATTACAGACAAAAAAATATCAAATATTCAAGAAATACTTCCTGTGCTTGAGCAAATTGTAAACACAGGTGCTAAACTTCTTATTATAGCAGAGGATATTGAGGGTGAGGCTCTTGCTACACTTGTACTTAACAAATTAAGAGGTGCGTTTACATGCGTTGCGGTTAAAGCCCCTGGATATGGCGACAGAAGAAAAGCACAGCTTGAGGATATAGCTATACTTACAGGCGGACAGGTAATTTCAAGTGAGCTTGGAGTAGAACTTAAAGACGTTAAACTTGACATGCTTGGACGCGCCAGAACAGTAAGAGTAGAGAAGGAACTTACTATAATTACAGACGGCGCTGGTGAAAAAGACGCTATATCTGGAAGAGTAGCCCAAATTAAAGCATCTATTGAGGATACAACATCTGATTTTGATAGAGAGAAACTTCAGGAAAGACTTGCTAAACTTGCTGGTGGAGTAGCTGTAATTAAAGTTGGCGCTGCTACAGAGGTTGAAATGAAAGAAAAGAAACTTCGTATGGAAGACGCACTTGCTGCTACAAGAGCCGCAGTTGAAGAGGGAATTGTAGCCGGAGGCGGTACAGTTTATATTCACGCTGTACCTGTAGTTAAAAAAATTGTAGACACACTTTCGGGAGACGAAAAAACAGGTGCTGAAATTGTTATGAAAGCTCTTGAAGCGCCTATGCGTCAAATAGCAGCTAATGCTGGTCTTGAAGGTTCTGTTATAGTAAACAATGTAAAAGAACGTGAGGCAGGAGTTGGATTTAACGCTCTTACAGAAGAGTATATAAACATGGTTGAGGGTGGAATTGTAGACCCTGCTAAAGTTACAAGAAGCGCTCTTCAAAACGCTACTTCTGTAGCATCCACATTCCTTACAACAGAGGCTGTAGTGGCTGAATTTCCAGACAAAAACGCTCCAGCAGTTCCAGCAGGCGCAGGAATGGGCGGAATGATGTAAATAAATACCACTCGTTTATACAGTTAAGCAAATTGAATAATAAAACAATGTTTAAATTGGTATAAAATATCTAAAACCGCGCAAATGCGCGGTTTTAGATTATCAAAAATAAAAATATATAGACCATTTAAATTTCAAATGATTTAACTTAATCATATTTAAATAAAACAAGATATAAAAATTTTTAATCAGCTTTGTTAGTTAATTTTTAAAACGTCATTGTTCCAGTTACTGTTATACTTTCTGTTGGGACGGCTGTATCAGTTATACCTCCAGAATAACCTGTATAAGCACTTGTATCTGGTGTATATATTGATACAAACTGTTCCATTTGGTCTATAAGTTTGGCACTGCTGGCGTTTTTCCAATCCTCAAGCATTCCTATATTTTTAATGCCTTCGCTGTAACTGCGTACTACTTTTCTTCGCCTTACAGCCTCTTTGCGTTTGTGTTCCACTTTTTTAGCAATTTTCTTTTTTCTTGCCTGTCTGTAATCATTTTCAGCCTGTTCGGCTTTTTCAATTTTACGCATTTTAGCGCTGCATTTTGCTATAAGTTTTTTAAGCGACTTTACAATATTGTTCATTTTAGCCGCTTCTGATTTGCTAGCGCCTGAGGCTGATACTTTTAATGACGCTATCTGCATATTAGCTTTAGCCACTACCGAAAGTACTCCGCTTTTGTTTCTTGCCATAGCCGCTAATGCGTATAAACCGGATACATTGTTTAAAGTTGATGACTGTTTGTTTTTGTTCTCGTTTTTTTGGTTCATTGTGTCAAAGCGTTTAAGTAATTCTGCTATACTGTTTAGCTGATTTTTTTGAGGATTTTTAATATCCTCTTTTTGGGTTTTGTTAAGTTCCCAAAAAACAGCTTTTTCATCATCAATAAATACTCCTGTTCCAGTTTTTCCGTTTGTTACTTTTTTTAATTCTTCAAGAACCTTGCTTATAATATCACGGCATTTTTCGCCTTCCTCACCACCAGAAACAAGGTTTTCAACAAAACTTGAAGATAGAACAATACTTATTCCGTTTTTATCAGCGTATTTGCAGTCAGCAAAACTGCCCATAAAAAAATTAACATTAGGAAAATTTTTTTTGAGCTCATTAAAAAATTCTCTTAAACCAACACGATTTTCATATTCGTCAGTGTACTCATCACTTATTTCAAGTTTATCAGTATCTTTTTTTGTATTAGTTTTGTTTTTAATGTCGGTTTCTGGATATGTTGTTTCGGCGATGTGTGATATGTTTTTATTGATATTAGCATTTTCCCCAATTTTCATAGACATTAACTCCTTAAAATTTAAAGCAACAAATATCTCCCTTTAATATATAAATCGAAAAATAAAGAAATAAATTTATAGTTAGTTTTTAACAAACTACAAAAAATGGGAAGTTTTTAATAATGAATAGAATAAATTTAAAAATAGCCGCATACACAAGACTGCGGCTATAAATTTGGACATAATTTATAATTATTTCTCAAGCATTTTTTCCATTATTTTGTTGCTACGTTCAATAAACTTAGCTGTTTCATCAGGAGATAAACTTTTTTGTCCCATCATAGCTAAATCATAAAGCTGTTCACACACTATATCACAATAATCTTTCTTTTCTGGTACGGCACGTATTTCAATAAGTTTTTTAACAAGACTATTGTTTGTATTTAGTACAAGCGTGTATTCTGGTTTTACATCGCCAAACATTTTTATTAAGTCTGGCTGATTTTTATACGTCTCAATCATATCAAGCATACGGCGAGATTTTTCACTTATAAGCATCATACTTGCTATGTTGGAGGATTTAAGCCCTTCGGCTTTTAAATCAAGATTTTCGTTATTTAATGTGCCTCTAAATAAATTTCGCATTTCTTCTGACAATTTGTCATCGTTTAATGCTGAAGAGTCTTTTAATGTTTCAGCTATGTCGGCATCTATACGAGCAAATTCTGGTTTGCCTTGTGTTTTGTACTCAAGGAAAGATATAAAATTGACGTCTATCCTTGATGAGAGTATAAGTGCCTCCATCGACTGCTCTTTAAGCATATTTATATACTGTATCTGCTGATTTTCGTCTGAAACATAAAAAGCCTTATTCTCGTGCTTGTCTTTGTTATCTTCAATATATTGGTCAAGTGTTTTGTAAACACCGTTTGTTGTTTTGTATATTATTGAGTCTTTAATTTTGTCATAAAATTTTTCTTCTTTAATGCAGCCATATTTTATAAATATGTTTATATCGTCCCAAAACTTTTCATAGTTATCACGCTCATTTTTAAATATGCTGTTAAGTTTGTCAGCAACTTTTTTGGATATATATGAACTCATTTTTGAGGCATAACCATCGTTTTGAAGAGCACTTCTCGAAACATTAAGCGGAATATCAGGGCAATCCATAACGCCTTTTAAAAGTAAAAGAAATTCGGGAACGACTTCTTTTATGTTATCGGCTATATACACTTGGTTTGAGTAAAGTTTTATTTCACCCTCAAGCATGTCTACATCGCTTAAAAGTTTTGGAAAATACAATATTCCTTTTAAATTGAAAGGGTAGTCCATATTTAGATGTATCCAAAAAAGAGGGTCAGACATATCGTTAAAAACATCATGATAAAATTTTTTATACTCGTCATCGGATATATCTTTGGCATTTTTAAGCCATAAAGGAGTAGTGTCGTTTATTGGTTTTGGTTCTTCAATAGAAGTTTCAGATTTATTTTCTTCATCTTTTTTATATTCTTCAGAATTCTCGGTTTCTGTATTTTTTTCTATAAAATTAAAATATATTTCAACAGGCATAAAAGAGCAATATTTTTTGAGTGTTTTTCTAATAGCATATCTGTCTATAAACTCTTTGCCGTCTTCACCCACAAAAAGAGTTATTTTTGTGCCGCGTTCTGTTTTTGTTCCATCAGTTATTTCATAGTCTATGCCGCCTTCGGATAACCATTTGGCGCTTTCGGCACCTTCTTGATATGAAAGTGTGTCAATTTCAACTTTATCGGCAACCATAAAAGCCGAGTAAAAGCCTAAACCAAAATGACCTATTATCTCATTATCGTCAGAAGTTTTTTCGTTATACTTGTTTATAAAATCTGTAGCGCCCGAAAATGCTATTTGATTTATATATTTTTTGATTTCTTCGGCTGTCATACCTATACCATTATCAGTAATAGTTATTGTGTTGTTGTTTTCGTCAACATCTACATTAATAAAATATTTTTCATTTTCGTTTACTTTAGCCTCACCCATTGAAACAAGTTTTTTAAATTTTGTAACAGCATCACAACCATTTGACACAAGCTCTCTTAAAAATATGTCTTTATCGGTATAGAGCCATTTTTTTATTATAGGCAAAAAATTTTCACTATTAATTGATAAATTACCTTTTTCCTGAGCCATTTTAAAACCTCCATTATTTCTATTATTATTTATAATAATATTTTATCACGAGAGTAACAAAAGTCAAGAAAAAATTAGCACTCATTAAACTTGAGTGCTAACAGATATTTTGTTTTCTTTCATTATATTTATAAAATATTCGTCCCACGCCGCTTCATGGTTTAATGAAAGTTCTTTTATGGCGTAACCAGTTATAGCTATTACTATATTGTTTTCGTATGTAATATTTACAAAAAGAGCTGAGGCTTTACTGTTTAGTTTATTTATAACATCTTTTGGAGCTGACAGCACTATTTTTATGTATTTTGGAAGTTTAGAGCCTTTTATTGTTAAAAACACAAATGGGCGTATTTCTTCCCAAGTACAAAAATCCCTTTGAGGTTCCTCATCAAAAAATGCTCTGTTTAAAGTGCCTTTTATCTCAAATGTGGTGAATGTTTTTACAACGGCACTTTGTACCTCATATTTATCAAAAACAGATGATTTAAAAAGGACATTCATAAAATTTTTAATTTCATCTATTTTAAAAGAATTCATTGTGCTCCTCCTTTATTAATACATTATGTACTTTGTTTATTAATAAATTTTATTATATCATAAATTAAACAAAAAAACCGCCGGAAATAATCCGGCGGAAGGAAAGATTATGGCTGTTGCTCTTATACTTTATATAATACTATTTCGGTTAAATTTTTTATATGTCATTTAATAAAACCAAAATAGCTTTACTAAAATATTCTCAACTATATGAAGTTTTTATTTTAAAAGAATATCTCCAAGTATTAAGAAGTTACGCCAGAGAATTGTTAATTTTAATCAAGTCCTATTTCGACATCATGTTCTCCTGAGTTGTTGTTAGCATTGACAGTACCAGCGGGACCTTGAGGTATAGTCAGATTGAGTACGAAGTTAGGAGCAGTTCCAGTAATAGTAGCCGCGGCTTCAGTGCCAGGAGCGCCAGTTGTAACAGTTCCTATAGTCAATGTTGGAGTGTCACCAGCAGGACCTTGAGGACCAGTAGCGCCAGCAGGACCTGCAGGACCAGCAGGACCAGTTTCACCAGGAGCACCGGCAGGAATTGTAAAGTTGAGTATAGCATTTTGCTCAGTACCAGCGTTAGTTACAATGGCATCAGTACCAGGAGCACCAGTTGTAGTTGTGCCAACTGTAACTGTAGCGGCAGGACCAGCAGGACCTTGCGGACCGGCGGCACCAGTAGCACCAGTAGCGCCAGCAGGACCAGTTTCACCAGGAACACCGGCAGGAATTGTAAAGTTGAGTATAGCATTTTGCTCAGTACCAGTGTTAGTTACAATGGCATCAGTTCCAGGAGCACCAGTTGTAGTTGTGCCAACTGTAACTGTAGCGGCAGCACCGGCAGGACCAGCAGG
>CATJUP010000125.1 GCA_949743655.1 uncultured Eubacteriales bacterium | reverse complement strand
TTACCCCATAACGGCAATTCGTTTATATTGCTATATCTTATATTTTCAACTGTACTTTTATATTTTAATAGCCCCACTTTAAACCTATCCCACAAAAATTCTTCTCTTACAAATGGTTCTGGGCATATTTTTCCAGTAACGTCATAGTGCCTTAACACATTTTCTATAGCTATGTTATATTTTTCTATTAATTGTTTTGTAAACTCAATAGTATTTTTTATTGTCTGTTCATTTATATAATAAGTACCCGTTTTATTATCAATTTTAGAACACATTTCAATACCTATACTATTATCATTTCTGCAATATTTGTGCTTATAATTTTTTGCTCCACAGTGCCACGCTGTATTATTCTCATCTACTGATAATATTACATTATTCTCATCAACAAAATAATGAGCCGAGGCATTTCTGTTTGGTTTAGAAAAATACTTTCCATTTCCTTCAGCCGTATCTCCATTATTTGCCGTATAGTGTATAACTATGTATTCTACATTTTTTGTTCTTCCCTTTGTATAATTACTTTCATGAGCATAAACAATATTCCTATTCATTTCTATCACTTCCATTTTTAAATAAATTAAGTTTTGTATCAATATTATTTACTTTATTAGATATAACATTAATTCTGTCATTCACATCTTCTAAATGATTATTTATTTTATCATTAGAAATTGAGAAATTATTTAATGTTGTTTCAAAAAGTGTTTTTAGACTTGAAATTATCTCTGTATTTTTCTCTATTATTTCAAGAACTTGATTTTCCCTTTCCATATATTTATTAAACATGTTATTTTCGTTTTTTTCTATATCAATTTTCCTTTTAGAAATTATTTTATATAACGGAATTATAATTAATACCGATGCTATTATAATTAGTATAAAAAAACAATTAATATGCTATCTGTTTTATCTATAATTCTGTTAAAAATCTCAGCTTCATTTGCGCTCATATAAATCACTCATTTCATATATACTTTTATAACAAATTTAAAAATTTTAAATCTCTTTTTTTCAATCAAATTGTTTTCATATATTAATCACCTCATTTTTTAGCATTATGTTTTAGAGATAAAAATAGTTTGTGCTCTGCAACCATAAATTTAATAAATAACTTTTCAAATTTAAGTTGCTAAATTTATATCAAAATTCTTTTTATATAGTGTCATGAATAAAACAAACGGATATATATATGGGCATGTTTATATATATCCCAAATATTTTTGACTAATATAAATTTGAAAGGAAGAATGTATATGACAAATTTAGGAGGAACAATAACCGACAGCCAATCTTTAAATGTAAAAGACTCCCCTTACTTAGTAAGCGGACTATTAAAGATTACTAAAACCGGAGCGTTAAATATTCCAGTAGGTGTAACAATAGCTTTTGGAATATATGGCGAGATAAGAAACTACGGTCAGCTTGACGTAGGTTCTGGAGTTACATTAACAAGTAATGAAGACGTAAAAAACAGTGGTAAAATTCAAAAATGGGTAGGCATTAAAACCTATTCTGGCGGTGTTTCTAATTTTAATAAAGTTACTATTAAGCATGTATCAAAAACAGCATTAACAACCTCTAACGGTTCACTTACAATTAACAATTCAAATATAAGTGATTGTGGTTCGGGTATATCTATAAATAACTCAAGCACA
The DNA here is from genome assembly GCA_949743655.1 of uncultured Eubacteriales bacterium. Taxonomy (GTDB): domain Bacteria; phylum Bacillota; class Clostridia; order Lachnospirales; family Anaerotignaceae; genus Neoanaerotignum_A. Next base: position 4,017 of record CATJUP010000125.1, on the reverse strand, counting down.
TCAGTCCCAACAAGTGTATCCATAAGCAGAAACACAATTAATGTAACTGGAAACGGATTAACTTTAAGCTCTTTATATGGTTCAGATTTTATATTTACAAATAATAATATAACTTCAGAAAAAAGTTCTATAGTAGTTAATTTAACAAATTATATGCCACTTTCTTATTCCAATATATTTAGTAGCAATACTTATAATAATTATGTTGAGTTAAGCGGAATTTTACAGCAAAACGAAATGACTCTTCCAGAAAAGCTCTACAAAATAACTGGAACTGTAACTATACCAAAAGAATGTACTTTAACAGTTTCTCCGGGTTCTAAACTTTTCTCATCAGCAAGCGGTATAAAAATATACGCAAAAGGAAAGTTAAACTGCCCTGGAACAGCTGCTAAACCTATTATAATGACAAGTATAAACGACCCTGCTATCGAAGGTGGTAAAACAATTTCTCTTTGGACTGGTATTGACTCCACAAATACAAGTGAATTGTCACTTAATTATGTGGACTTAAGATATACTTCAAAATTTGCCGTAACGGCTGAAAATGCACTCAATTTTAATAACTCAAAAATAAGCGACTGCGGCTCTGGCGTAAAAGTAAACAGCACAGCAGAAAGTCAAAATGTATGTATATGTAAAAACACAATTAATGTAACTGATACAGGTGTAGCCATAAATAGTTTAAATAAGTCAAATTTCGAATTTTTAAACAATAACATAAATTCTGGTGACAGCTCTATATATATTAATTTAACAAATTATATGCCTTTAGAACTTAGTGACATATTAAGAAAAAATACATACAATAATTGTGTTGAATTGGGTGGAACATTCCAAAACGACTTTGATTTTCCAGAAAAACAATACAAATTATCAGCAGCCATAGGTATTCCAGAAAATATCAATGTAAAATTTGCCGCTGGTTCAAATATTTTTTCCTCTGTAGGCAGTTTATTAATCACTGTTTATGGAAATTTGAACTGCGTTGGAACAGCCGCTAAACCTATTTTATTTACAAGTATAAACGACCCCGTTATTGAAGGTGGAAAAACCATCACCTATTGGTCTGGTATTAATTCCAAGTCAAATAGTAAACTTATATTCGATTATGTTCAGATTAGATATACTTATACCCCAATAAAAAGTGGTGGAGAGCTGCGTTTAACTAACTCAACCATAGAAGAAAGCAGTAAACATGCTATTTATATAAATGTCGATGATGCCAATGATAAAGAAGTATACTTAAAGAATAATACACTTAGAAATGGTAAAAATTATGGAATTTATTTTTATAAAATGAATGGCGGAAATTTTGTGTTTGAAAACAACAATATTTCTGGATATGGTGATATATCGTTAAGATATAACTTTGACCTCTTTAGACCTTCAAAAGCAGATGAGTTCCAGCTTAGAAAAAATACGTTTGATGCCCATGTGCGTATGGATGGATACATAGCATTTGATTTTGAGCTTCCAAAAAACACATACGAATTAGGCTCAAGTTTTGGTTTATTGACCGAAAAAAGATTAACCATAATTCCTGGTTCTATTATAAAAAAAATTAATAGCTCCCCTGACTATGGAATTGTAATAAATGGCATTCTAAAAGCTGAAGGAACAAAATCAGAAAGGATTATATTTACAAATTACGCCGATGAAATATTTGGTACACCTCCTAATAGTTTTAATCGCTGGAATGGCATTACAATCAACACAGAAGGAAAAGCAACACTTGAAAATGTTGATATAAGAAAAACATATTCAGCCGCCTTAGATATTGAAGGTCGAGCGTCTTTAAAAAACTCAACAATTCAAGATTCATATAAAAATGGTATAAATATATCAACTACAAAAGGCGGAAAAGATATTATTATTGAAGATAACGATATTAAAAATACTAAAATTGGTTTAAATATAGATGCTCTTTCAAACGCGAATTTTATTTTTAGAAACAATAATTTTTCTGAAAATGGAACTTATGATATTGTGGCTGAACTCACAAATTATATACCATTTAGGGTTGTTGGCGGAATAAGTGATAATACAATAAATGGAAATATAAAACTTTCTGGAACTTTATATTCCGACTTGATTTTACCTAAAAGGACATACGAGTTTTCAAATGTTGTAGTTGGACAAGGCGGATATATGCAGATAGAACCTGGAAGTATTATAAAAATATCAGGACAAATTAATGTAAATGGTACTCTTATGGCAGCCGGAAAAGTGTTAGAACCAATATTAATGACAGGAACAACTGATATTAAATTAGGTGATACAAAAGACTCAAACTGGCTTGGTATAAGTATAAGTAAAGTTGGAAACGCTTATCTGGATTTTGTGACTATTAGAAATACAAACAAGGCTGGTCTATCCTACAGAGCTACAAACACAGTAATATGCTATGGAAAACTTAATTTAACCAATTCAAAATTTGAAGACGCATTTACTCCAACAGTCTTAAAAATTAATTCCGAGTATTATCCTAAAATAAAAAACAACTCATTCGAGGGAATATCCAATGAAGAGTACGCCATTGATAATAATAGTGAAATCATTATTGACGCTAAAGAAAATTACTGGGGTTCTTCAGAAGGTCCGTCAGTATCTGCTATAAATACAAGCGGCGGTAAATTAAGCGACAATGTTTCTTATATTCCTTTTGATAATAAAGGCAGCAAAAATACAACACTAAGAGCTGAGTTATCAATTAACCACAGTAAGTTATACAAATTTGGAGAGCATGAGAAAATTGTAAACGTCTCACTTCAAGGTGGAAACTTAGGAAATTACTATATAAAACTTTTATATACATGGAATTCTCCTAATATTGAAACAGCAATATGGCATGAAAAAGACGAGGCTGTAATAAGTTCTTCTGGTTCAGTGGATTTTCCTTTTGAGATTTATGAAACGGGAACGGCATATTTAAAAGCAGTTGTTTATGACAAAAAAGACGGAAATGTACTTATTGAAACTAATTCAGCCAAAGCAGATATTAGCTCTTGGTACTATATGGCTTTTGAAGATAATGATGAAGAACATTTTAAAGATGAAACCTCAAAGTATACAAAGAAAGTGTATTCTCAGGCATATGTGTCATCACCTAACAACATGTTTAATAGTTCAACAGCCGTAAAAGCGTATGTATCTCAAAATCGTTTTGAACAAGCCGCCGCCGAGGAAAAAAGTGATAATGAAAAATATGCAAATGCCGCTTGGAAAGAGTATAACCTTAGTTCTAATACAGGAAACTGGTCTGGCGTTGGAAAACAAATTCCAGAATGCCCTGTACTTATCACTCCAAAATTAAATGAGTTGAGATTTGTAAGTAAACTTCCAATTAAAATAGAAGATATAGCTTATATATCAAACTCAAACAATTTTGAATATGACAGTGACAATGATGTTATATTCACTACACAAAACTACTGGGATAAAAAAATTTATGCTTCAAATATTTACGACAATATATCGCAACAGCCAGGAATGGTTGCCGATTATGAGCCTATAACATTTGAAAGCAATGGAAAAAAATATTTAGTATCTGTTCTAAAAGGACAATATTATTTATCAAACATAAGTGAAATAGGTATATATGAACTTAGTTCATCCGGCGAGTACATACCCGTTTCTGAAAATGATGGTATAAGTGTTAAATTGGCTTTCCACTCACCAGGCTACAAAATAACAGAAAAAGAAAGTCAAAGCGGCTGGCTAACAATATATAAATTGGGAATGAACATACCAAAAAGCTCTTTAAAATTAGACGTTACAATTAGTTTTTCTGATGATAGCATGAAAGAAAGTTTTGTCGCAGCATTAAATAATTTGAAGTATAATGTTACTGTAAACGAAAATTCTGTTAGTTTCCAGTTATCAATACCTAAATTTAAACAAAACTTATTATTTAAAGAACCTAATACTATATGGGATGCGGTAATAACAAAACTCTTTAGTGTTTACAACAAAATTGAACCACAGATTGAAACTAATAACAAATATGATATATTT
>CATJUP010000124.1 GCA_949743655.1 uncultured Eubacteriales bacterium | reverse complement strand
TGCTGACTTTATTTTACCGTTACTATTCTTTATCAACACGGAACATATTTATATTAAACAATTTACCAAATTAAAGTTATTTTGTCAAGGCGTTTGGACTATCGTTTTTTAAATCAATATTTATACTTTTTAAAATAAACATATTTATTGTTCACTTTAATTTAAAGTGATATAATTACAGTATCAAAAACGTGCGGAGGTAAAATTTTGAAAACATTAGACGAGATACAAACCGACATAAACGAGCTGTCAAATAGATTAAAATATTTAGAAGACGCTAAAATTAACAATGATACAATATCAGCCGGTGATATACTCAATATTTATGAAAAAATAACAAGTTTAAACGTTCAGTTGGACTATTTAAGGAGAGTAGGAAACAAAGCTCCTCAAAACTTAAATTCTCAAAACATAAACAATACAAATACCAATTTTAACAAACAGCAAAATTCTCAAACAGCAAAACCAATTACACAACAGTTTAATACTCAAAATGACAAAAAAGCAATGTTATCAGAAGCCAACGCTGGCAAATATATAATTGGTGTTTTGGCGTCAATACTTGTGCTGTTAGCTGTTGCTATGTTTGTAAAAATAATATGGAACTCAATACCTAACATATCAAAATTTGAAATTATATTTGCTTTAGGTATTGTGCTGTCGGCAATAGGTTTTTTAAAAATAATAAAATTTGGCAATAAAAATGGTTTTTGGACAAGTATAGCCGGTTGCGGCACTGCTGTTACATTTATATCAATAATATCCGGTAATTTAGTATGGAATTTGTATGGTTTAATAATTTTGGGTATTTTAATTGTAATTTGGTTTGGAACAAATTTTATGTTATCTGATGTGGCTAATTCAAATGTGTTTTATATAATAACTTATATTGGCGGTATTATATCAATAGTATTATCGGCAATATTAATATCCGAACAAGTTACAGTAATAAACCAAATTGGTTTTGTGATTATATCATTAGTTATATTTGGTTTTGGGGAATATGGAATTTACAAAAACAAAAATAAATTAATACCGCTTTTTAATTGGTTTTTCGCTCTTATTGTTGTTTTATTGCCATATAATATAGACACATATGCTTATATTATAATATTAGCCCAAATATTTATGTCGGCAGTATTATTATTTGAGTCGCAAAGATTACCAGACACACCATATATTGATAGTAAAGTTTTAAAAATATTGCTCAGCGGTGTTTCAGCCGTATTTATATTAACAAGTGTATTAAGAATTTTATCTGTTGATAGTTTGTCTGAGTACACAATTTCATTACTTACAGGCATAATAACACTTTTAATAATGTCTGTTGTAACAGTGGCTCAAAAAAACGAGCCAGAGAGAATAAAATTTACTTTGTTTGGAATTTCTCCTATTATAATGCTTTCATTAAGCAATATTTCTTATGGAATTTTCAAACACTACTCTCTCTTGCCCCTCTTTATTACTTTGATATTGTCGTTAAATATTAAAATAAGAGAAAACAAAGCCTATAGAACCATATTAATTATATTTTACGCTATATCTTACTATATGTTTCTTGAATATATAAACAAAGACGCAGAAGATATTATGGTATATATAAGCTATTTTATTTTTATGGCAATCACAGCTATAGATTATATAATACTTACATTTAAACTAAATACATCATGGAAAAATATTGAGAGAACATTAGACATAGCTCTTCCATTTATGGCAATATATATTACTTCATATAGATTACCAATATCATCAATAATTATAATTCTTTTGTTCGCTGTTGCCATATCAACTCATATAATATTTGTATTAAACAAAACTGAGTATAAAAATTCATTTGATTATGAAACAGCAAACATTATATGCTTAATAATAAATATAATTATACACATTATTTGTTACTTTTACAGTGTGTTTGCAAAAGAAATTTACGAGAAAACATCTATAACAGCAACACTTATTTTACTTAACTCTGTTTTAATATACAAAAATTTAAAATCTCAAAACTCTGTTAAAAATTTGATATTGGTCTTTTTGTGCAATATAAATATATTTTTCTTATCATTTATATGGTCAGATGTAGGTATTGGGTTAAATTTAAGTATAATTGGAATAGCAATATCATCAATGTTTATAACATTAGGCTTTATGTTTAAAAATAAAAACATGAGGATACTTGGTTTAATAACAATTATAGTTTATGTTATAAAAATAGTTTTGTTAGATGTGCCTTTGTCTAACAAAACTACATCAAATATAGGAATGCTTCTTTTAGGCGGAATAATATGTTATGCAATAAGTTTTGTATATAACAAACTTAATAAAATATATGGTGACGAATTAAATACATCAAATGACAAAAAAACTGAACAAGCGGATAAATAACCGCCTATTCACATAACTAAAATATAAGTTATATTTAATAAGGAGTGATTTTCATCACTCCTTACCATTTATTTTTATGAAGTTGACCATAAAGTTTAAGTCCATCAAAATTTTGCTGTCTAAGAGCCTCATAAAGAACTATAGCTACCGAGTTTGACAGATTAAGGCTTCTTGCCTCTCCAAACATGGGTATTCTTATTGATGTTTGTTTGTATTCAATTAATATTTCCTCTGGTATTCCGGCTGTTTCTTTTCCAAACATTATGTAATCGTTAATATTATAATTTATGTCTGTATATATCTTTTTAGCCTTTGTTGTAGCCATATATATTTTGGCATTTTTATTTTTATTTATAAAGTCATCAAAATTTTCATAATATCTTATATCCAGTTCATTCCAATAATCCAAACCCGCCCTTTTAAGATGCTTATCATCAACAGAAAAACCAAGAGGTTTTATAAGATGCAAAACCGAGTTTGTAACTGAACACGTACGAGCTATATTTCCCGCGTTTTGTGGTATTTCTGGTTCGAGTAAAACTATATTCATAAACTTATTCCTCCAAAACTATATTTAAAACAAAAGTATTTACAATTAAATATAAATTTTTAAATGATTAGTATAAAATATTAAATTTTAAGCCTATTCATAATATTTTTTTACAAAATGACATTAATTATTGACAAATAATATAAAAGTTATTATTATTAATTAATAATAATTATTAATAAGGAGCTTGTATATGAAACAGTTAGCAGAAATATTAAAAGAAAAAGGATTAAAAGTAACACCTCAGCGTTTAGCCGTGTATTCAGCGCTTATAAACACAAATACCCATCCTTCTGCTGAAACTATATATCAAACACTTTTAAACGATAATCCTTCTATAAGTCTTGCTACTGTATATAAAACTCTCGACAGTTTTAAATCGGCAAAACTTGTAAAAGAACTTAATGTATGCTCCGAGCACTCAAACTATGACGCCGATACATCAAAACACCAGCATATAGTATGCACAAAATGTCAAAGAGTATTTGATATACATTGTGATAACAGTAATATTGACTATAACAAAATTGAAGAACAAAGCGGTTTTAAAATAGTTGACGAAACCATTACATTTTATGGACTGTGCTCTAATTGCCAAAAAGAATAAAAAATTTTGTTGGTTTAATTAATAAAATCAAAATTACTGATAACAAATATGCAAAAAATGGGCTTGATTTATTAAACCGCTTATCATTTATATTTATTAATTTATAAACCGGCGTTTTTATCCGCCGGCTAATTTTATATTTAAAAAACACCAAATGACTGCAAAAGTAATATAAATAACATTGCAGGAGCTATAAATTTAATCATCAAAATATAAAGTTTCTCGCGTCCAAATTTATGGTCATTTAATGTTATTTCGTCAATAACATATTTTGGTTTAGCTACCCAGCCTATAAGTATACAAGTAGATAAAGCTATTATAGGCATAAGACAATTATTGCTTATATAGTCAAGTACATCCAATACCTGTGCCACAGAGCCATTAGGCAATGTAAATTCAAAGTATAATAAATTATATCCAAAACATACTATAAGTCCTACTACAAAAGCCTCTATACTAACAATTATTGTGGCTTTTTTTCTATCAAAACCAAATTTATCCATAAAACTTGATACAACAGCTTCCATTATAGATACCGAAGATGTAATAGCGGCAAACAAAACTGTTACAAAGAAAACTATTCCAACAATATTACCTATAAATCCCATAGCGTTAAATACTTTAGGTAATGACACAAACATAAGCCCAGGACCAGCCGACATGCCCTCTTTACCCATAAATGTATATACAGCAGGAACTATCATCATACCAGCTAAAAACGCTACAATAGTATCAAAAAACTCTATCTGATTTACAGAACGATTAAGGTCTGTATCTTTTTTTACATAAGAGCCATAAGCTACCATAATACCCATAGCCACACTTATAGAAAAGAAAAGCTGACCCATCGCATCTGTAAGCACTACAAAAAACTGTTTGATTGTAAGACCAGTAAAATCAGGTATAACATATATTTTAAGTCCCTCAATACCAGTTCTTGTAACACCATTTTCATCTGTATAGCTTAAAGTGAGTGAGAATATTGCTATTAATACTATAAGCACTAAAAGTATAGGCAAAAGTATTTTTGAGTAACTTTCTATTCCCTTTTCAACACCCTTGTACACAACAAATGACGTAGCTAAAAGAAAAATAATAAACCATATTATAGGTGTCCACTGTGATGTTATAAACGATGTAAAATATCCGTCAGCCACAGCATTAGAACCTGTTCCTATAACATAAGTAAAAAGATATTTTAATACCCAGCCGCCTATAGCGCAGTAGTATGGCAATATTATAACTGGCACAAGGCAAGCTATAACTCCAAGCCATCCCCAATTTTTGTTTACAATTTTATAGGCTGTAAGCGGACTTTGAGCTGTTTTTCTTCCTATAGCTATCTCTGTAGTGAGCAAAGCAAAACCAAAAGTTAATGCAAGCACAATATAAACTAAAAGAAAAATTCCTCCTCCGTCTTTAGCCGCTAAATATGGAAACCTCCATATATTGCCAAGACCAACCGCACTTCCTGCCGCTGCAAGCACAAAGCCTATAGAACCCGTAAAATTACTCCTATTGTTCTCTTTCATTCATTAACCCCCTTTAAATTAATTACCTTGTAAAAGGTTTTGTTTTGTAAATTTGCGCGTCAAATTTACTTACTCATACCAAATTTATTATTCCCAAATTCGGTAAATTAATAAAAAGGATATTACCACATAATTTAAAACTTGTAAAGCCATAAATCATTTTTATCCAAAATTTGGTTTGTTAATATAAATTTTTCAAATATTTAGTATTATTTTTGCCATATCCGCCATTTTAATAGCACGGTTCATACTGTTTTTTTGCAAAAATCTATGTGCCGATGACTCAGTTACATTATATTTGTTCATTAAATATAACTTAGCGCGTTCTATAATAATTTTGTCATCCTCACTTCTGTTAAAATTAGCATTTTTATTTTCATCACTATAATGATTAAAACTTAAAATTACATTTATTGTTTTTATAACATCAGCTTTACTAACAGGTAATACAATGTAAAATATTTTGTCATTATCTACAATGTCAGCTTGTTTTCTTGACAACAGCAATAGCATATTAAAATTTTCTGGAAGCATATCATAAATATCTGTATAAATCGTATTGCCCACTTTATATCCACATATTACTATTCCTCCAGCGCTCTCGTTTGCACATCTCAATATTTCGTCACCGTTTGAGCATGTATAAACATTGTAAAAGCCGTTGCTTGTAACCATTTCTTTTATAATGTCACGTCTTTTGCCATCGTTAAAACCAATAATAATATTTTCCATAAAACCAGCCCCATACTTAAAGGTTATTAGTATATGTTAAGGTATTTATCGAGCTCCCACTGGTTTACAGTATTACAATATTCTTTCCACTCCTGTTTTTTAGCCGAAATATATTTGTAATATATATCATTTCCAAGGGCTTGTTTTATAATATCGTCTTTTTCAAATTCCTCTATAGCCTCACCAAGAGTTTTTGGAAGTCTTTGTATATTAAGTTCTTCTCGGCGCTGTTTAGACATATCATATATGTTTCCATTTACATAGTCAGGCGCTTTCATATTTTTTTCTATACCATCTATTCCAGCACAAATTATAGCGCTAAAAGCCAGATATGGATTTATAGCCACATCGGGGTTTCTCAATTCTATTCTTGTGTTTCCATTCATTTGTGAAGGTATTCTTATAAGAGTGCTTCTATTTGATACTGACCACGCTATATAAGCTGGGGCATCAAAACCTGTGTTAAGCCTTTTGTATGAGTTTACAATAGGATTTGTAATAAGAGACAGCCCTTTTATATGTTCAATAAGCCCAGCCAAAAAGTGATATGCCGTTTTGCTCATTCCTATACCGCTTTTGTCATTTTTATCCGAAAAAATATTAATTCCATTTTTTAATAGCGATATATTTATGTGCATTCCCGAACCGCTTTGCTCATTTAACGGCTTAGGCATAAAAGACGCAAAAACGCCATTTCTTTGCGCTACAGTTCTAACAACAAGTTTTAAAGTAACTATATTATCAGCGGCTTTAAGAGCGTCTGTATATTTAAAATCAACCTCGTGCTGACCAAACGCCTGTTCATGGTGACTAGATTCAATATCATATCCCAAATCTTCAAGTGTAAGGCAAATTTCGCGTCTTGTATTCTCTCCTCTGTCTATAGGCGCTATATCAAAATAAGAGCCTTTGTCATTCGGCTTAACAACTGGTTCTCCGCTGTCGTCTGTTTGAAAAAGAAAAAACTCACATTCTGGTCCTATATTAAAGTCAAAACCCATGTCGTTAGCTTTTTTAATAGCCTTTTTAAGAACATATCTTGGAGAACCCTCAAAAGGAGTCCCGTCTGGATTGTATAAATCACATATAAACCTTGCCACTTTTCCATGCTGAGGTCTCCATGGAAATATAGCAAATGTGTCAATGTCTGGTTTTAAATACATATCAGACTCGTCAATCCTTACAAAACCATCTATAGACGAGCCGTCAAACATACATTTACCTTTAAGTACTTTTTCTAATTGATTTGAAGTAACAGCTATATTTTTTAATGTACCAAACATATCCGTAAACTGAAGTCTTATAAATTTTACATCATTCTCGCCAACAAGCATTTTAATGTCGTCCTCTGTGTATCCCAAAACAATACCTCCTTATACATAAAAACAGACGTCTCCCATTACAAGAAGACGCCTTTGTCTTAAAATTACAGTGTTATTATACTATTTAAAATCAAAAAGTCAATGATTATTTTTGTTACAAAACTCTATCCATTTAAAATAGAAAACCAAATAAATTTAACCGAATATATCAATACATATAAAAACCAAACAAAATAAAATACATATGCCTATTCCAAGTACAATAGTCCAAAATATACTGTAAAGTATGAAAAAAATAATAGTCATAAAAAAATAAGAAGCGTCGTCACTTGTTATAGTCTTTTTC
>CATJUP010000123.1 GCA_949743655.1 uncultured Eubacteriales bacterium | reverse complement strand
GCATGTGTTCACTAAGTTCATCAACTGGCCATTCAGTGTTAAGAAGGAATGTTCCGCCTGGTTTAAGTTCAGTGTACATGTCATATAGGTTTACATATTCTTGTTTATGACAAGCCACAAAGTCGGCTGTTTTTACAAGGTATGTGGAGCGTATAGGCTTTTTACCAAAACGCAAATGACTTTGTGTAATTCCGCCTGACTTTTTAGAGTCATATGAGAAATACGCCTGAGCGTACATATCAGTATGGTCACCTATAATTTTTATAGAGTTTTTATTAGCACCTACAGTACCATCAGAACCTATACCCCAGAATTTACAGCTTATTGTGCCGTCATTTTCTGTAACGCTTACCTCTGCCTCTACAGGAAGCGAGAGATTTGTAACGTCATCAACAATACCTATAGTAAAGTGATTTTTAGGTGTTTCAAGTTTAAGATTTTCGTATACAGCTATAAACTGTGCTGGTGTAACATCTTTAGAACCTAAACCGTAGCGACCTGCTATAATAACAGGCTTTTTATCAGCCTCAAACATAGCTGTGCAAACATCTTGATAAAGAGGCTCTCCAAGAGCGCCTGGCTCTTTTGTTCTGTCCAAAACAGCTATTTTTTGCGCAGTTTTTGGTATAGCGTCAATAAGATGTTTAGCCGAGAAAGGTCTGTAAAGATGTACTTTTACAAGACCAACTTTTTCTCCTTTAGCCATAAGGTAGTCTATAGTTTCCTCAATAGCCTCACAAGCCGAACCCATAGCTATAATTACTCTTTCAGCGTCAGGAGCACCATAATAATTAAATAATTTATAGTCGCGTCCTGTAACACGGCTAATTTCAGCCATATATTTTTCACAAACACCTACTATATTATCATAATAAGGATTGCAAGCCTCTCTTGCTTGGAAGAATATATCAGGGTTTTGTGCTGTTCCTCTTAAAACAGGATGTTCAGGATTAAGAGCATTTCTTTTAAAATTGTTTACAGCATCCATATCAACAATTTTAGCAAGCTCGTCATAATCAAGACACTCTATTTTTTGTATTTCATGAGATGTGCGGAAACCGTCAAAAAAATGAAGGAAAGGAACTCGTCCCTCTATTGTACTTAAATGCGCCACAGCTCCCAAATCCATAACCTCTTGTACTGAGTTTGAAGCAAGCATTGCAAAACCGGTTTGACGACAAGCCATAACGTCAGAATGGTCACCGAATATAGAAAGAGCGTGACTTGCCAAAGCCCTAGCGCTTACATGAAATACACACGGCAAAAGCTCTCCAGCTATTTTATACATGTTTGGTATCATAAGCAAAAGCCCTTGGCTTGCTGTATAAGTTGTTGTAAGCGCTCCTGCCGCAAGAGAACCATGAACAGTTCCTGCTGCTCCTCCTTCAGACTGCATTTCAACTACTCTTACTGCCTGTCCGAATATATTTTTTTTGCCATTAGCCGCCCAATCATCAGTGTGTTCTGCCATTGGCGATGACGGTGTAATAGGAAAAATACCCGCTACCTCTGTAAAAGCATAAGATGTATAAGCGGCTGCCTCATTACCGTCCATTGTTTTCATTATTTTGGACATATAAAATCTTCCCTTCTAAAAAATTATAATAGTAAACTATAATACATTACAAATTGTATTTATTATAGTACAATAATACCTATAATTCAATATTAAATTAAAAACCAGCATTTATTACTGCTTAATTAATGTTTTAGCTATTTCCTCCATATGAGAAAAATCTGTTCCGCAACAGCCTCCCCATATTTTTATGCTTGATATACTTTTCAATTTTACAATGCTTTTTGCTAAATCTTTGGCACTTGAGCAATAAAGCTCTTTAGCCCCATCAAGCTCCTCGGGAGACAAATTCGATGTATTAGCTTGTATACCTTTAAATCTGTTTTTTACAACAGTATTGTTATTAAAGTCATAACTTAAAGCCTCATAAAGCACATCTGGATGTACACAGTTTGTCATAAAACATATTGGTTTAGTATCAACATTTTTGTCTATATAATTAACAGCATCTGATATACTTGTACCGTCAATAAGTCTTCCGTTACGTCTGAGCATAAAACTTATTAGATATGGAATTTCAGTTTTTGCCATAGCTTTAGCCATTCCAAGAGCCTCTTTCAAACAAGGCACAATTCCTGCATACAAAAAATCCACATTTGCGTTTTTAAAAAGTTCAGCTTGAAAAGAGTGAAATTCTTCCGCCTCATCTGTGTTAAGCGCTCCCTCACCAGTATAAGCGTCACCTTTACAACCCATAAGCCCGCCTATATAAGCTCTACATTTAAACTCTTTTTGTACGCTTCTTAAAAAATCCACATTATCTTTTATTATTTCTTTACCAAAACCAGACTGTTTTATTCTCTCAGCATTAGCCCTTCTTGTTGGGGTTGTGGCTATAAAAGGCATTTTATATTTTTCGGCTATATCAGCATAACCTCTCCACAACTCTAAAAGCGCTTTTTTACCCTCTTTTGAGTAAACAAGCGATGCCATAGCCACAATACCATCAATATCAATATTGTATTCTCTTTTAAGCCTTTCGCCAATAGCGCCCTCCATTATTATTGACTCATGACTGTTAAAACATTCTTTAAAACCCAAAAATATCACTTCCAGCGCAATTATTCACATTTCTTTTATTTATTACATTAACGCATGTGTTAACGGCTTCATCAATCATTTTAGGCATAGAGTCAATATCAACACCAACAACATATATACCACAGCGTTTAATAGGTATGAGTATTTTTTCAGCAGGGCTTTCACTTATAGCCCTTGCCATTTCGTGGCTAAGCTCACCAAACATTGAGTTTGACGATATAATACCTATACTTCCTAATATTATATCAGCTTTAACAGCATTTACTTTTATGGCGTTTTCGCCTGTAGCCGCTTTGTCGGCGCCTGCTTTTATCATATTTGAAGTTGCTATTGAGTTTGTGCCTATAGCTATAAGTTTGTTTTCGGGACCTAAAACTGGTTTCAATTTTTCTATAATACTTTTACCCATACCCCCGCCTTGTCCGTCAACAACCATTATTATCATTTTAATTAACCTCCATAATTCTTTCCGGCTTAAAATTAACAAAATCAGCCGAAACAAGTTTGTATTCTATACCGTTTTTAAATCCCTTAAAACCATAATCAAAATTATCTCTTCCATGCAAATGACCATAAACGGCTTTAATAACGGGATACTCACTTAACATTTCGTTTATTTCTGTTTCTTCCCCATTATTATACAAAGGAGGAAAATGACTAATAAATATTATTTTATCACAATTTTTACATTTTGACATTTCAAGCGATATACGCGCTCTTACAATTTCTCTTTCATAAATTTTTAAGTCATCGTCTTTGTCTTTTGTCCAAAGTCTTGCTCCGCATACACCCAAACCATCCTCAATAACAAAACAATCATTCTGCAAAAAATACATTCCATATTTTGAGTATGTATTATTTAGTTTTGAAACACTTTTCCACCAATAGTCATGGTTTCCTCTAAGTAATATTTTTTTACCTGTAAGCGAGGCTATAAAATTTAAATCCTCTTTAGCGTCCTCAAAACTCATTGCCCATGATATATCACCTGGTATAAGCACTATATCACTGTCACTAACAGTTTTTAACCAGTTTTGTTTTATTTTTTCGGAATGCTTAATCCATTCAGCACCAAATTTATCCATTGGCTTTTTACCTAAGTGAGTGTCAGACAAAGCAAATATCATTAAAATTCTCCTATTTTTTAATACTACTATTTACACATTGGCTTAACAGGTTGTAACCTGTTAAGCCAAATTAATTTTTTAAACCTCAACAGTAACAGGCTTAATATTCCATATCTCATCAGCGTACTCTTTTATAGTTCTGTCAGAGCTAAATTTTCCGCTTGACGCTATATTTCTTAAAGACATTTGAGCCCAAAGTTTTTTATCACTGTAAGCTTTATCAATTCTCTCATGTGCTTTACAATACTCCTCAAAGTCTGCCAAAATAAAATACTCATCCGCTCTTGAGCCGTTTATTCCGTTTAACAAAGACTCGTATGTATTTCTAAACAGCTCTGTATTGCTGTCAAAAGTACCATTTATAAGGCTTGTAAGCGCCATTCTAATACCCTGATTTAAGTTATAAATTTCCCATGGGTCATAAGAATTATTTTTATATTTTTCTATAACTTCCTCGGCTTTTAAACCAAATATAAATATATTCTCTTCTCCAACTTCCTCAAGGATTTCTATGTTAGCCCCGTCAAGAGTACCTATTGTTAAAGCGCCGTTAAGCATAAATTTCATGTTTCCTGTTCCAGACGCCTCTTTGCTGGCTGTTGATATTTGTTCGCTTACATCAGCCGCTGGCATAAGTTTTTCGGCAAGAGACACCCTATAGTCCTCTAAAAACACAACTTTAATTTTGTTATTTATCTGTTCATCGTTATTTATAACATCAGCTACACTGTTTATAAGTTTTATTATAAGTTTAGCCATGGCATAACTTGCTGCGCTCTTTCCGCCAAATATATATGTTCTTGGCACTATGTCAAGCCCTGGATAAATTTTAAGAGTGTTATAAAGGTATATAATTCTCAATATATTAAGCAGTTGTCTTTTATACTCGTGAAATCTTTTTACTTGTATATCAAAAATTGAGTTAGGGTCAACTTCTATACCTTTTGTACGTTTTATATAATCGGCTAAATCCTTCTTGTTTTGCATTTTTACTTCCATAAGCTCATTAAGAAAATCATCGTCATTTTCATAATTTTTAAGTTTTTTAAGCTCATATAAGTCTGTTACCCAGTCATCGCCTATTTTTTTGGTTATAAGTTTGGAAAGTCTTCT
>CATJUP010000122.1 GCA_949743655.1 uncultured Eubacteriales bacterium | reverse complement strand
GCTCTCTAAAATACCGCCGTCCTGAAGAAATATAAGCCAGCTATAAACGCGCACAAGCTGATTAGTGAAAAATGGTATTATTATAAAACACCGGGAGAAATTTCTACTCACACGCCTCATGCGAGGCGTGACAGCAATATATTGTATATATTACAGTCACACCACAAAATAGAGGCGGAACTTTAAACTTCTTTTAAAAGAATAACACATTTTATCATTAAAACACAATGTTTATTCAAATTTTATATAATCTTTTTAGCGAAACTACTATATTTTTTTAAAACACTTAATGTTCTCTTAGTTATACAATAAGTATGCCTTCTGGATTATATGTATTTTTAGCGCCTATATGTTCTACTTTGTTCTGCCATTTATTTCCTAAGTAATAAAATCTAATACTGTCTTGTGTTTTGTCAATTATATTAACTATACGTTCTTTTAATTTTAAAAAAGTAGAATAATCCAAATCAGCCTCAAATACAGAATTTTGAACACGTTGTCCGTAATTTTGACACTCTTTGGCTATTTTTCTAAGTCTGCTTCTCCCTTCTTTATCAGTAGTAGAAACATCATAACTAATTAAAACCATCATTTATATAACACCTACTTTATTAAAAAACATGGATATTCATTAATTTCTCCTCTAATATATTTTGCCAAAAGATTACTCTGTATATAAGGAATTAATCCAAATTGTATTTTTTGCTTTAAATAAGGATGTAAATATTCCGACCGTTTTTTCTCCTGCCATTTTGTTAAAATTATTTTTCTTCCGTTTTCATTAAGCCATACCGCTCCTGATATTTGCTTTTCAAAATCACTTTCTTTAATTATTCTAAGATTTAATAAAGTTAATACAAACCTTTCTACCATACACCTAAATTCCTCAACCAAGTCACAAGCTAAAGATACCCTTCCACTTCTTAAACTATGACAAAAGCCAATATAACTATCTAAACCTACAGTTTCAAGAGCATAAGCAAATTCATTTGTAGCCAATGTATAAACAAAAGATAACATTGCATTTATAGGGTCAAGCGAAGGTCGTTTATTTCTATATTCAAAAGTAAGCGTTACTTTTTTATTAGTAATCAATTTATTAAATATAGAAAAATATTCTTTTGCACAAAACCCCTCTATGCCCATAATTTCATCAATATTTTTTGCGTCATATACATCATACGATTTTTTTGCCAATAAATCCAAAACATTTTGTATTTGACTATCATCACGTAAATCAGCGTAATCGTGCAGTGTTCTTTTTATAAGCTGTCTTGTGTTGCTAAACTTAGCTGCCATTGTATTTTTGGTTAAAAATAAATTTTCTTCACGGAATTTATCTATTTGTGCCACACGCAAAAAAACATTTCCTTTTGTTTCCCCGCAAACTTTGGCGAGAAATTTACCATGTGGTGAAACAAAATTAATAGGTATTTGTTTTTCGACACATTTTCCCATAAGCGCTGGAGAACATCCCATATAATTAAAACATACTATATTTTCTACATTTTCAAAAGGAATACGAAGTTTTATCTCGTCTTCTACCCTACATACTAAATTTTCCCCATCTAAAGACAGATACGATAACTCATTTATAACATAAACCGTATTTAACAGCTTTCTCATATTCTATTCACATCCCTAATTTTTCAATTTGAGCTTTTATACTCGGCAATGATTTAAAAGAAGGCATACAAATATCTTTCATAGAACAACCTGCACAATACTGTTTACTACTTTTAGGCGGTATAATACCTTTATTTATGTAATGTCTCATTTGAGCTAAAATTGTTTTTAACTCGTTTTCATAAACAGAGTAGTTTTCTTTAAAAGGAATTTCTATCCTATTTTTTGTATCAGCATAATAAAAAAATGCGTCACAATCACAATTAAATATATAGTCTACACAAATTTTTTGAGCGAAAACCTGCATAAAATCCTCATGTCTAAACAATTTATATTTAGGCTGAGTAGGCTTGTACTCCACAATGGATAATTTATATTTCTCGTTTGATATATAGACCCCATTTTCTGCTTTTGTACCCTCTATGCAATCCACAACGCCATAAAGACCATACAAATCGCAATATACAGGCACAGACGAAAACACTTTTTTTCCTCTTTTGGTATATATGTTGTGTTTATCATCAACATGTTTGTGCATTAAATTTGCCTTTGTAACAAAAAAGTTTTCAGCCCACGAATTTCCAATCTCAAGCAGTCCCCACCGGTGAGCACAATATAAAAAATGCTGTATATTACGTATGGTAATTTCGGGCGTTATCTGCAAATTAATTCAACACCTTCCGGCATATTTTCGTTTAATTTGATTTCATAATCACTAAATTTTCTTGGAACAATTACATCTTCTTTTTTATTTATACAAATACTGTCAAAAAGTTCGTGTGAGGGAGCGTTTCCCAAAACGCTTTCATGCTTAAATATGTAAAGTTTTCTTGTACACATTTTTCCTCTCGCCGCGCTATGGTCTTCCTCAAACATATTTAAAATAGCCTTCCACAGTAATTCAACATCGTCATCACTCATATCAGTGACTTTT
Organism: uncultured Eubacteriales bacterium; assembly: GCA_949743655.1. Classification (GTDB taxonomy): domain Bacteria; phylum Bacillota; class Clostridia; order Lachnospirales; family Anaerotignaceae; genus Neoanaerotignum_A. Next base: position 5,159 of record CATJUP010000122.1, on the reverse strand, counting down.
GCCTGTGCGGCGGAAATATACCCCTCGGCACGATAGAGCGCGTAAGGCACAACACTTTTTTTGCCCATTTCTGTTTCGCCTTTCTTTTCTTTTCTTTCTTTTGTTGTTTTTGCCTGTCTTGTAATTGTTATATCTTGAATATTTATTGGTGATATACTTTTAGCAAAATTAATCTGAACAGGACCTCTCACTATTCCACATGGGTCGTCACCCGTTGACATAACAGCTCCAAATAAGCGTACATCAAAATAATTTTTACATATGTAATCGCGCGCTTTTTTTACATCATCAGTATTTTTTCCTTTTTCTTTTGTTTTCAAGCCATTTACTTCATACGCTTCCGTAAATTTCTCATTAAGCGCTCTATCAGGTTTAATTAATATTTTGTATCCCTGTTCATTATTTTTAATTAAATCAATATAATTTCTTATTTTTCTTTTTAAACAAACATCTGTCACAAAACCATGTCCTGTTTCGGCATCACTTCTTGGGCTGTTTCCGGCGTCCGGGTCACCGTTTGGATTTCCGTTTTCAACATCAAAAAGAATTACAAAATCATATCTGTTATTAATCATATTTTATTCCTCCTCGTCATTCTCATTTTTTTCATCATTTTTTATAAAAAAACTTTGGTATTGCTGATAATACCCAATCATAAATCTTCCTTGGTCATTAAGAGCTAAAGTATTTGGAAAATCATTTTCAAGTTTATCTATAATTTCACATATCAAAATATTATAATATTTTGGTCTCTTTGACTTTTTCATATGATTTTGGGCAAGTTTTAATATTTTAGGAAAAACTATTGAAGGATTTGACGCCGCTGAGGCAAAATAAGCGTCTTTTATTGTTGTGTTAAGTTCAGTCTCTGAGGCGTCCATTTGTAATTTTTCCAATACAGCAAATAATCTGCCGCACAAATACGCTGGTTCTTTGTTTTGTTTATCCAATGACAATTTAAATTCCTCCTTATTGTATAAAATTCTTGCTCTTCTATTTATACAGGCTTTAATAATACCTGCTCTGTTTCTATTAAACGGATTTTTCGCCGTTTTGCCCTCTTTATTGCTTTTATCCTCTGTTCCGCTTGACGTATCTATTTTCACACGCTGAATAATATCATAAAGTAGTGCCTGAGGATAATCTGTTCCATATATAGCTGAGTTAAATATTCTTGTAAGTAAATCGGGGTTTACTTTCTGCTTTTTTGATTTAGGTGAAAGTAATTCTTTTTTTATAACCCAAAACGGTATAGGTTTCATATTTTCCGAAATTTGCATATCTAATTGATGTTGAGCTATGTTTATTAAAATATCAGCGGCTTTTCTTTTAAATATAAACTTTAAAGATATTCTTGAAGAATTAGGTTTAAATCCAGCTATGTAATACATAACATCTTCGCCAATACCTGTTATTGATGAGATACGCTTTGGTGTAATAACACCTTTTTTCGCGTCATCAAGCATTGCCGAAAACATTCTTTCCGTTCTGTCGGCATCTAAAGTATCTGAACTATCTGAATCTTGAAATAGCAATGCCGACATCAAATCATCACATTCTTGCTTTTCACTCATAGCCCAATGCACAACAGTAATATCGTCAAAAAACTTCTTGTTTTTTTCAGAATCCATAATATAATTAAGTGCCTTTGTATACTTGCGCATAACATTTTCCGAAATATTGCTGTTATAAGCCTGTTCTTTTCCATAAGAATTTTCCGAAGGATTATTATAGCTAACCAAACCTGTACCCGTCGTTGAACCTCCCGCAATGCCCTTAATTTTATCATGTATTCTTGCTATTTTATTTTTTTCGCCTGTAACAGCACACTGGGCAATTACAACATTTGATTGGTCACTTTCTAATTCCCAATACATTTTTTTCCATTTATTTAAAACTTCCTCGTCTTTATGTAAAAGCTCTCCCATATGTCCAACAAGGCAAAAAGCAAAATTAGAAGTATTATATTTCTTTTCTAATTTAATTAAATTAGCATTTTCCTTTTCTTCCTCAGGATTCCAGTTTTTTATAAAATTTCTATAAGCGTTTACAACAGGTGAGTTTAATCCCTCCAAAAACTCTAAATTTGTTTTCACAAAATCGGCGTGCGACTTTTCGGCTTTTTCTGCTGTTTTTAAAACACCTTTCTCAAAATTTAAACCAAAAATATATAGCGGTCTATGCTCAATAATATTTGAACATATAGCAGGCTTTTCAGTTCTTTTAGGCATAATCTCCTTAGTATTTTTCTCACACTCAAACAAATGGTCAATTTTTCCGTCTTCCGTAATATAAACTATATAATTTACATTTACATAAGAAAACTCATCGGATAAAATTTTTCCATTTTTAGCGAGTATATCATAATATTCACAAAGAGCTTGTATCAGCATTTAAATTCCTCCCTGTATTTTGCCACATCAATTATGCCGTTAATCATATGAGGACGGTAGTATAATGTATCAGCCAAATCAGAAAATTTAGGATTGTCCCAGTTATTGTTAATTGGTATTCCCTTGTCACGAAACATAACTTTATAACTCATATACCCCAAATCAACATCTCCAAGCGAAATTATTTCAGGCGAAATATCTTTATTATTAAACTCATCAACTATATATATTTTTTTTACGGGAAACTCGGAACAGCCTAAACAAGGAGAACGGAAAAATTGTCCTTTCTCAAGTCTTCTTTTTATAATATTGTAGTGTTTGTTTTCACCGCTAGTTTCTTCCTCATTTTTAATGCCCGTAAGCTCAAAATGAAACGACACACCATATTTTACGTCCTTTAAAACCATAGCGGCTCTTTGGCTTCTGCTTTCAGATGTATATATACATGGGTCTTTATATTTACCATTCATACAGCTTTTTATAGCTGTATGTGACACTTTATCCTTTACCTCGTTTCTGCGGATATTAATAAATTTAATTGGATTAAATATAACAATGCTGTCTATAACATATTTAATTGCTGGTTTCCAATATATACTTTTTAAAATTCCCTCAAGCGCTCCTGGGGTTGGCACGTCATAGCTTACGCGCTCAACCTTCATTTCTGTTCTCGTAAAGCAAGCATAATCCCCTTCTATTATTACATTAAATCCATACATCCGTATACACCTCCCTTAATCAATAAAATAATCTTTCGCCTCAAATATTACCCCTATTTCATTATCATAGTAATCAGAATTTGTTAAACACCATATTCCCGTTCCATAATTGTCTACTACATGTTGTTTTATAAGCGTTTCAAGCTCATAATTATAAACAGAAAATGTATAATTTTGCAGTCTTCGTATATCGCCAACCCCCTTTTCTTTAATCTCCTCAACCATAGCAGCGCTTTCACTATCACATACATTAACCACAGAAATATTTTGGCTTTCTATTAAATTAAAACTATCGGCATAATCCTTAAAAGGCAAAGCATCAATGTGGCTTTCGTATTGATACATAGAGTTTTTATCAATTTTTTTATTCTCGAAAAAATAAAATCTTTTAAAATACTCTTTTATACATTCTTCTGAAGAAATATCATCATATAAATTAAATAATTCTCCCATAATCTCAGCGCCTATGTCTTTTTTGGGGTTAGTTTTTTCTTCCTCAAAATCAAAAATAAATACATCGGCTTTTTCTCTTTTTCCTTCTCTGTTGCATCTTCCACCCGCCTGTAAAATATGGTCAAGCCCGCTTCTTTCTCTAAAAACTACCTCAAAATCTATATCCACACCAGCCTCTATTAAAGAAGTTGATATTACAGTGATTTTTCTGTCATCAGGTACTTCACCATTACCAAACTCTCTCTCTAATTTTAAAATTTCTTCTTTTATTTCTTTAATTACTCTGCTTCTGTCAATAGATGTCATATAAGTAGATAAATGATATTTTTTACCTTTACAAATATTATAAAGCTCTCTAACTGCTCTTCTTTTATTTACAATAATAAGAGAAGACGAATATTTTTTCGCACGTTTAATAAGCTCCTCTTTAGTTACATAATAAATGTTTCTATATGTACATTTTTGAAATACTGGAAAAAGACTATAATCAGTTATCAAATTTTTAATTTTAACAGAACCCATTACATATTTGTTTATTAGCTCCTCAAAATTGGGCATTGTTGCAGTTAAAAACACAGCTTTACTATTTAGATATTTTGTTATAAAAGCTACAGACTCAAGGCATGGTTGTAAATATTGAACAGGCATTGTGTGAACCTCATCAAAAATCAATATACTTTCAGCCATATTATGTAATTTCCTAAGCCTGCTTCGTTTATTGGAATATACGCTTTCAAAAAATTGAACTGCGGTTGTAATAATTATGTCGGCGTTCCAATTTTCTGTAGCCGAGCTTAAAATTATTTTATACTCCTCGTCCTCATAATTATCCTCAATACTAAATGTAGATTGATGACGCAAAATATTTGCTAATTCTCTAAAAGCATCTTTAAACACATCTGCTGTCTGGTCAATTATGCTGTTGTATGGAATTATATATATAATTCTTTTCTTTTTTTCATTAATTGCCTTTTCTAAAGCAAATTTCATGCTGCAAAGTGTTTTTCCGCTTCCAGTTGGCATATTCATTATAAAAATATCAGCATTTGAATTAATATTTTCAAAAACCTGTTTTTGTAATTGAGAACGAGCTTTTTGAAGTTTTGTTGTGCAGACAAACGAATTTATTAAAATATTTAGCTTTTTTAAACATCCCTCAAAATCCGAATTAAGGCTCTTATGTTTAACGCCATTACAAAATTCAGCTGTGTTTATTGAGTCAGCATCCACAAGACATGAAAAACAATATCTTGTAAAAAAAGCGAATTTATCAATAAGCTGTTCGAGTTTGTCGCAGTCCGACTTTAGAAAATTTAAAAATTTCTCAATATTTATTTCTGGAATATTTAATTCGTTCTTATAAATGCTGTAATCCTCAAATGTTCTTTTTAGTCTTCCTCCAAGAGTTGACATATCGTCTGTATCACATTTATAGCTTCCGCCATTTGGTATGCCTGAGTGGTGACCGGCTATGCAATACATTATTATAAAAGTAAGAGCTGATAAACCATATTTCTCGTTTGCGGCTATAGCGCCACACATAGAATGCTCTACTTTTATTTTATTGCCATTTATTCTTTTTTGAAACGAATTT
>CATJUP010000121.1 GCA_949743655.1 uncultured Eubacteriales bacterium | reverse complement strand
TCCTCCAGCAGACGAAAATGGAGATTCAGGTATGGACGTTCAAAACTTTAACAAAAAGGGTCTTGCTATAAACCTTAAAGACCCTAAAGGTATGGAAGCGTTCCTTAAACTTCTTGAAACGGCTGATGTATTTGTTACAAATAACCGTGTTAAATCACTTGTTAAAATGGGTCTTGATTATGATACACTTCATAAAAAATTCCCACGTCTTATACATGCTTCTGTTCTTGGATATGGCGAGGCTGGTCCTCTTAAAGACAAACCAGGTTTTGACTACACAGCTTACTTTGCAAGAGGCGGTATAGCAAACTCACTTATGGAAAAAGGAACAGCTCCAAGTAACGCTGCTTCAGGCTTTGGCGATAACTATGTTGGTATAGCTCTTTCTTCAGGTATTTGTGCTGCACTTTACAGACAAGCTAAAACAGGTCAGGGTGAAAGAGTTACAGTAAGCCTTTTTGATACAGCTATTTATGGTCTTAACTGGCTTATAGGTGGTATTGAATATGGTAGCGAATTACCTATGACAAGAAAACATACAAACAGTGCTGTATGTACAACATATCAAACAAAAGACGGAAGATGGATACAGCTTGCGGTTATTCAATATGAAAAATCACTTGAAGTGCTTGCTAAAGCTCTTGATATGGAATATATACTTCAGGATGAGAGATTTAATAACTACGCTGGAATGCTTCAGCACATTGAAGAGCTTGTTGCTGAGATAGAAGTTGCTTTTGCTAAAAAGAACCTTGATGAGTGGGTTGATATTCTTACAAAAGCTGACCTTCCTTTCGAGATTGTACAGACAACTGAAGAAATCGTTAAAGACCCTCAGGCTTGGGAGAACGATTATATATTCAAGAAAACACAAAAAGACGGCAAAAACATATATTATATCAGAACTCCTATCATATTTACAGAGCAACCTGCTGTTAAAGAAGAAAGCGGCAGAGGACGTTGCCCTAAACTTGGTGAGGACTCATCTGAAATACTTAAAGGTATTGGATATGATGATGCTACAATAGCTGACTTTAAAGCTAATGGAGTTATTGTTGAAACAAAATAATTGATTTTTAATAGTTTTTAACTATTTAACCCGAACTAAATGTTCGGGTTATTTTTATATAAAAATAAAGCCGCCGATAAATTGGCAGCTTAAAGTTATACTAATTTATTTAATCAAAATATATACTGTACTAAAAACATATATATTATTGTTCCTCCACCTATTGATATAAGCGTATTTTTTTTAATTATATGTAAAATGGCTGTTGTAGCTATAGCTAATATTTCAGCTATGCCGTGGGAGTAAGTTAAAAAGTCAACATTTCTAATACAATAAATTATGAGTGTGGCGATAATAGCTGGAGGCAATACTTTTCCTAAATATGTAATAACCACTGGAACTTCTTTTCTGCCTCCAAAAAGTGCAAATGGTACAACCCTTGTGGCAAATGTGCATATAGCGGCAATCGCTATAGCTATTATCGAGTAAATATTTAATGACATATCTCAATCGCCTCACTTTTTGTTTGTTTTGCGTTATCAACAGCGTTACGAAACAACATTAGTAGCCCCACTGTTGATATAAGTGATGGAAGTATAAAGTTATTAGCACCAAATATAAGTATGCTTATTACAGAGCATATAATGCCTATATAAACGGGTATGTGTGTTTTAAAACTTTTCCATTGCTCAACAAATATTACAACAAATAATGCTGTCATGGCAAAATCAACGCCTTTAAAATTAAAAGATAATATTTGACCCATTAAAGCGCCCATAATACAGCCTAAAAGCCAATATAAGTGGTCTAATACAGCTATAAGAGTTATTACTTTGCCATCACTTAAATGCTTTGGTGTTCGTGTAGCACAAAGCATTGAGTATGTCTCGTCTGTAAGTGAGAATATCATGTATGGATAGAATTTTCCGGCTTTTTTAAATCTTTCTATAAATGATAAACCATAAAACATATGCCTGCTGTTTAACAAAAGTGTAAGAGCGGCTATAGTTCCAAAAGATGCTCTTGCAGCTAAAAGAGAGGCTAACAGCATTTCGCCTGAGCCTGCATAAACAAAAAGACTTATAAAAAACACCCATATAAAATTATATCCAGCGTTGTAGAGTAAAAGTCCACAGGCAAAGCCAAGAAATATATAACCAAATAATACAGGAAGTGTTCTGTTAAAAGCATATTTAAGAGTTGATTTATCCATAACATGTTTCTCCTTAAAAAATATATTGACTTAACTTGTTGGATATTATAACATTGGAGTATGTATTTGTAAAATAAATGGTTATAATAATATAGTTTAATTTTTTTAATGGGTGAGTGCATGGAATTAAGAAATATAATCACTTTTTTAAGAATAGCCGAACTTCAAAGTTTTACAAAAGCCGCTAAACAGCTTGGGTATAATCAATCAACAGTTACAGTACAAATAAAACAGCTTGAGGATGAACTTAATATACGTCTTTTTGACAGAATAGGGAAAAATATACGTCTTACTGAAAAGGGGACTGAGTTTTTTGGTTATGCCAATGAAATAGCTACTATTGCGGAAAAATCTAAAAAAATAGCCGTAAAACAGTCAAAACCAATGGGAAAAGTACGTATAGGTATGCTTGAGAGTTTGGCTATGTCTATTTTTCCAGAAATACTTTATAAATTTCATAAACTTTACCCTGATGTTGAGACGCTTGTAAAAACCGAGGCTACATTTCCGCTTTTTGATATGCTTAATCATAATGAGTTAGATATGCTTTTTATTTTTGATAAAAGGTATTATAATAATGAGTGGATAAGAATTTACGAAAAAGAGTATGATGTTGTTTTTGTGGCTTCGTCTAAAAGTGATATAGCCAATAAAAGCAGTGTGAGTATTGATGAGCTTTTAAAAGAACCGTTTATGCTTACAGAAAAAAACGTAAGCTATAGAGCGCCTTTTGACGAGTATTTGTCAACAATAAATAAAACGTTAACACCATTTCTTGAGATAGGCAATACTGAAACTATAATATATTTTTTAAAAAAGGGAATGGGTGTTTCTCTTTTACCGTACTATACGGTTAAAGAAAGCATTGAGACTAAAGAGTTATCAATTATAGATATAAAAGAATGCAAAATAAATATGTATATACAAATACTTTATCACAGAAACAAATGGAAAACGCCTCAAATGCAGGCACTTGAGGAATTAATAAGCAAAGAATTGAGCTAAAATAAAGGGGGATAGTCTGATTATGGAAGACATTATATTAAAATTAAAAAATTGGATTGATAAAAGTGATAACATAGTGTTTTTTGGTGGAGCAGGGGTTTCTACAGAAAGTGGGATACCCGATTTTAGAGGTGAAAAAGGAATTTATAAAACAATGAGTGAGTATGGTGTAAATCCAGAAACAATTTTGAGCCATACTTTTTTTGAGAATAATAAAGAAGTTTTTTTTGACTATTGCCGAAAAAATCTTATATTTACTAACATAAAACCAAATGCGGCGCATTATGCGCTTGCCAAACTTGAAGAAATAGGGAAACTTAAAGCCGTTATAACTCAAAATATAGATAATCTTCATCAAGAGGCAGGAAGTAAAAATGTAATTGAACTACATGGCACACTTTATAAAAATTATTGTATTAAATGCGGCAAAAAATTTGACATAAATTATATAACTAGTTCTGTTGGAGTACCAATATGCGATAAGTGCGGCGGTGTTGTAAGACCTGATGTAGTGCTTTATGAAGAAGGACTTAATATGGTTTTAATTCAAAAGGCTATAAATTATATATCAAACGCCGATATACTTATAATTGGAGGAACAAGTTTGGCTGTATATCCTGCAGCGGGACTTATAAATTATTATAGAGGAAATAAACTTGTGCTCATAAATAAATCCACAACGCCATTTGACAATAAAGCCAATATTGCTATACATAGAAACATAGGAGATGTGTTTGAAAAAATATTGTAAAAATTTTTAAAAAAAGTGTTGACAAACATATATATTTTTCGTATAATAAATATCGCACTGTGAACGTTGAAAAAAGAATAACATAGAAATAAAACCAAAAAGCGACCAAGATATTTCGAGAGAAAAGTAAAAAATGAAGTCAGTGAAAGAGAAAGAGTAAGGATTTGAATAAAAGAGTTTGATCCTGGCTCAGGATGAACGCTGGCGGCGTGCTTAACACATGCAAGTCGAACGAAGTTATAGGAGAGCTT
>CATJUP010000120.1 GCA_949743655.1 uncultured Eubacteriales bacterium | reverse complement strand
TCTTGCGTAATTAAATAAATATTGTTGGGCAAAACCCGAATACTCACCAAATTTTTCCTTAGCCAAAACTTGTATTTTTTTAATAGGTGTTTCCTCTCCGTTAAAGTAAAAATAACTCATTACACGTTTTACCCAAACATCTGTAGGAAAAGCATCACTTCTTCCCATAGAAAACAGCATTACACAGTCAGATACTTTAGGTCCAACTCCATTTATTTTAATAAGCTCTTTTCTAACATCGTCAGTAGCCATTTTATTCAAATCGTCAACATTTATTTCACCGTTAGTATATTTATTTAAAGCATCAATTATGTACTTTGCCCTAAAACCAGTTTTACAGTTATAAAGCTCTTCTTCTGAGGCTTTTAAAAGTTGAGCAGCCGAAGGAAATGAATAATATTCTTTATTATTAAAACTGCCTAAATACTCACCATATTTTTCGCTTATGTTAGAAACAGCCTTTTTAATCATTGGTATACGATTATTTTGAGATATTATAAAAGATATAAGACACTCAAAAAAATCCTGATTAAGTATTCTTATTCCTGGTGCGTACTCAACAGCTTTTTTTAATGTCTCGTCTTTAGCCGAAAGTATATTTTTAATTTCAATATAATCCTTGTCCAAAGCAAAATAATGTTTCCAAATTTTCTCAAAGTCCTCAACGCTTGTATTCTCAAAAACTATGCCGCTTTCACTTTTATAAATGTGCAATAACCTGTTCATTGCTATAACAACATAGTCCTCATCAGCTATTTTATCAAACCTAAAGCACTGTCCGCACTCAAGCGTTTGTGAAACAACAAAACTATCATACTCAGTTAAAATTACATTTTTGTTATCATATACATACTTCATTTTAATTCAACCTCACCTATCTAATATTATAAACATAGGTACAACATTACCATATCCCAAAAGTTCTTTTTCGGCATCATAATTACTAAGCACATTTACATAGTCCCACGTTCTACCATTGTAATGCGCTATATATTTAATTTGGTTTTTAAGCACTATATAATAATAGTTTGTAGCTCCGCATATATAATCAATATCCGCTGAGCCACTTATAATACCTATTTGAGACATTAATATCAAAACATCATTTTTGTATTTGTTAATTGTGTCTTTATAGTCATATATAGACCACGCCGGAAGTATTTCAGTATTAAAATCTGGAATTGCCTTATTTACCGCCACAATCGGTCTTGGCTCTTTCTCCAACCCAGCAAAAACTACCTCCCATATCTCTCCGGATTTTTTTAATATATATTGCTTTAAAGCGCCGCTGTCATTTTGCGGCGAAAGAACAACCATAGCATATTTATTATCAAGTGTAATGTTTCTTACAAAATATGTATCAAACTTTCCCTCATACATATTTATAAAACTAATTATTCTCGTATACTCGTTTGAATTAGGGTAAGCCCTTAAAATATTACCATGATTTTGACTGTATTTACTTATTAAACTTTCATACTGAGCATCTGTTATAACTCCGCCAACACTTGAACTTGACGCTATTACATAACCATTGTTATCATGTGTTTTTACAACAGCAAATATTGTAAGCCCTTTCTCTTTGCCGTTTACACTAACATTATCAAATGCTTTAACATCGTCACTCAAAACAAGCAGCAGCTTACACTCGCTTGTTAAATACTTGTTTGATATATAATCTCTCTCAACAAGATATTTTACATCTATTTCTCTATTGTTTGAATAACTAAAAAGAAACCCATTTTTTGTTATTATTTTTGAGTTTGAGAAAAAGTCATTATAAAATTCTTGTCCCGCCTTAGCTACATTATCTACAATTTCCCACTCAGCAGAATATTTGCTGTCTCTTTTTGTTATAATGTCAACCATATTGGGGTTTGCCGATGTGTATTTATTGGGTTTCTCGTCCTTTTTAGGTGGAGTTACATTTTTATCAACCTTATCATCAGGCGGCGTGTTTATGTCTTTTTTATCTGTATTTTGTTCAGTATCAGTTTCATTTGTATTTTCGTCAGGAGGGGCTTGCTGTTGTGTGTCTTTTAAATTTTCTGTTTGTTCATAATCTGGTTTAACAACGCTTGGTTTTTTATTTTTATCATCATCCAAATTATTGTCCTCTTTATTAACATTATCAGATAATGTTGGCGGATGATTATTTACAGAAGGCTTTACCGCGCAAGACGCTAACAAAAATACCGCTGATACAGATAAAGTAATAGCTTTATAGCAGTTATTAATTAATTTTTTCAACTAATACTCATTCCTTTTGTCAGAAATAATTTTATATACCGACTCGAGTTCTTTTTTATGAATATCCAATATATCATTTATCTTTTTTTCCAAATCAGTGCTTTCATCAAACTTAAATTTTACGTCCCATGTAGGATTATAGCAATCATCACATTCTTCTATAGTTTCAACTTCATTTAATATACTCTCAGCGTCATAATAATCATAAACAGCCTCAAATTCCCAATCTTCAAGCTCTCTGTCACATGTAATTTTTATATGAACCCAATACGCTCCGTTTTCTTCAGCAGCATATGTATTATAAATTAAACTTTCATTTTCTGTTATTTTAAAACTTGCTATTTCTTTGTCCAAAAAACCCGTTTGAGGGTCTTTAAGCATTATTACAATTAAAGTATCTTCCATATTTGTCTCCTAATCTTACATTGAGGGCAAATATTTGCCCTCAAAGATATATGAACGTATTACTTTCAATAGCCAAATTGCAGTTTAACAATAATATTTTTCATTACATCATAAAATCTTGTTAATATATTTACTCTGTTTCTTCACCAGTACCAAGTATTATCAAAATATCCATTCCACTTTTAAGTGTTCCATCAGTATCAACAATAATGTCAGCATCTGGATAAAATTTTTCTTTAATGTCGTTTCCAAGCCCTTCTTTATATACAATAATTCTTGTGTTTGGCTTTTGCTCTCCTTTATAAGTGGATATTTCAGAAACAGTATAACCATTTTTTTCTAACACTTCTTTGTTTTCAGCAGCAAATCCATTTATATTGCTGCCATTAGCTATTTCTATTTTTTTGCCCTTAGACGATATATTTCCGCTATTGTCAGGCAAATCATCACTATAAAATATACGTCTTACAGCGTTTGGAATTTCTTCTTCATCAGCTAAGAAATACGATACATTGCCTACATACTCGCCATTTCCTGGAAGTGTTTCCATCTCAACTTTTCCCATATCTACATCAGATATATAATTGGCGTATTTTAAACAGTCCGAGAGTGTAAAGTCTGTATCAATGTCTTTATAGAGCGTGTTTATAAGCGATGGAAGATTTTTAATTATTGTATCTGTACTTGTTACTTTTTTGCCAAATTCTTTTAAAAACAACTGTTGTACTTGTACTCTCGCCACATCACCCTGAGCATAACTTCTATATCTTACAAGCATTTCGGCATGCTCTCCGTCAAGAAGCTGTACACCCCTTTTTACATGTATATGCAAATCTTGAACAGGGTCATCGTAATCCATATTTTCAGGAACATCCACTTCAACTCCGCCTATAGCGTCAACAATATTTCTAAATCCCTCTATACTTACTTTAACATAATTATCTATACTTATGCCCAAAAGTTCCTCAAGCTGAAGTACACTTAACTCATTTCTCTTTTTCAAGTCATTTTTGTTGTATGAGTAAGAGTGAACCTCATTTATTTTACATACTCTTCCAGTAGGTATATATTTATTATTTTCTCTAAGGTAATCATACATCTCATTTGTTATTTTTACCCTTGTATCACGAGGAACAGATAAAACGCCCAATTTTCCCGTCTTACTGTCAAAGTGCACAACAAAAAGTACATCAGTTCTCATTCCCTCTTTGTCAGTGCCCATTACCGCCACATTTAAATTTATGTGCTTTTTGCCCGTAAGTGAGTCTAAGAGCGAAACTTTTCCTCCTTGTACACTTTCAATATCTGTTTCTTCACCTATACTGTTTTTAACTATTTTCGTATAAGCAAATATGCTCGCTCCCGCGAATATAACAAACACAATAACCATTGAAAAAACAATTTTAACAAATTTTCCCAGTAAACTTTTTTTACGAGGTTTCTTTCTTTTCTTACCCATTTTCAAACTCCATTTCGTATATAAAATAATATTATTATATCTCAAAATTATATAAATTACATTAAAATAAAAACAAATATATCTGTGATATTATATCAAAACATTTGTTTTTATACAACCTCATATTATTAAAAACACCACTTATTCACAATAAATTAATATTATCGACATAAACTTTAATACTATAAAGTTATTTAACATTTTTTAATTGACATAAATGTAATAATATTGTTAAATATAAATGCTAATATTTAATAATAAATCGGAGGCATATATATGAACATTAAAAAATTAGCTAAAATTAAAACATTTCAAATCCCTATAAGTTTTTCAATAGCTTTGATAATTTTATCCTCTTTAATAATATCACTAATAGTAATAACAATAAGCCCCGAAACATCAAAAATATGGACAGAAATAATAAATGACTCCGTTATCAAACTTTTTATAATTAACACAATACCAATATTTATTTTAATTATTCTTTTGTTTTTTATATCAAATAATGCCGTGTTTTCATGCGCTATAACAGGCAGTTTATTTGTCGTAGGCTCAATAGCCAATAGAGAAAAAATAATACTTCGTCAAGACCCATTTATACCAAGCGACATATCACTTTTTAACGAGGCTTTTGGAATAGTAAAAAATTTTCCTAAGCGTCAATTTTTATTTTATATATTAATAATACTTTTTTTTGTTTTATTAGTTTTAACCTCTCTTATATTTTTTAAAACAAAAAAAATAAAAACACCAGTGCGTTTTTTAGGCGTTATATTAACTGTTCTTATAGGATATTTATTAAACTTTTTTGTATACTCAAATGAATTTCTTTATAACAAATTTCCCGTAAATGGAAATATATATTTCGATGTAAATCAATATACCTCAAAAGGGTTTGTATACAGTTTTATATATAAATATAACTCAATGAAAATACAAAAACCTGACGGATATGACAAAAACTATATATCAAATTTGGATAATACTAAAACTGTGGCTGAATATGACCAAAATAAACTTCCTCATATAATAATGATTATGGGCGAGGCTTTTTCAGATTTAAGCGAAAATAGTCACATTGATTTTTCAAACTATCAAGACCCACTAAAAAATTTTAAACGCCTCTCAAATTCTCCAAATGCTATTTCAGGTCATATAATAGTACCTAATTTTGGCGGCGGTACAAGCAATACAGAGTTTGATGTACTTACTGGCTATCCTACAAGATATGTAGTAAAAGACGGAATGTCTTACAGTTATATACGCAAAAACACCGACTCTATACCATGGCGACTTAAAGATATAGGCTATAGTACACTTGCCATACATCCTGGGTTTTCATGGTTTTATAACCGCTCAAATGTATATCCCCATATAGGTTTTGAAAACTTTATACACCTGTCAAGTTTTCAAGGAAGTGAAAAATACACAGGCGGATATATAGCGGATAAATATGCCGCCGACTCAATAATAGAAAACTTTGAAAAACATATTAAAACAAACAGTAACCCTATTTTTGAGTTTTGTGTTACAATAGAAAACCATGGTCCTTACGATAATAAATATGAAAATGTTACAAAAATGTTTGACTGTGATATATATTTAGACCAAAACCAGCAAAATCTGCTTAACAACTATTTTACTGGTATAAAAGATAACGACAACGAAATAGGAAGAATTGCCGACTATTTAGAAAATATAGACGAGCCTGTTATACTTGTGTTTTTTGGCGACCATCTTCCTGGTTTTTCAAATGGAATGGAGTTTTTTGATTTACTTGATTATGACATAGACCCAAACGGAAATTTAGAGGAACAGTTAAAATTATACAGCACACCATTTTTAATATGGGAAAATGACGCTGCCGCCAAAACAACTAATTTTAAAGCCAAAACTATTGGTTTGGAGCAAAACATGGTTTTAAGCGCCAATTATTTAGGTTCAATGGTAACACAACTTGCTGGAATAGAAAACTTATCTCCTTTTTATAAATTTGAAAATGAGCTGCGTACTTATTTGCCTGTAATCCGAGATGAAACATTCCTTTTTAACAACAGTTATACAACCGAACTTCCAAACAACATACTATCAGAACTTGACACATTAAAACATTGGTCTTATTACAAAGTGTTTGACGATTAATGTTTCATTACACAAATATTAAAAAACCACTCTTTTGGAGTGGTTTAATTTTTTATATTTTATATATTTAATTAGTGGCTTTTGTTGTATTCCTCAAGTTTATCTATAGCGTCAAATAACATTTTGTCTGTAACTTTGTAAGGCACAAAGTTAATATCCTCTACAGAAAGAGCTTTTTCAATCACAGGTACTAACTCATCTCTTTTAACCTCAAGGTCAGCCAATTTTGTAGGAAGATTAATAGCTTTGTAAAGCGGATAAAGCTCGTCTACTTTTTCATCTTGTCCATCAGCAAACAAAAGCACAAGAGTACAGTATGATACTACCTCGCCATGAAGGTGGTTTTTCTCAACCTGAGGAAGTACAGTAAGACCATAGCAAAGTGAGTGCGCTATATTTGAGTTAATTGTAACACCAACAAGTGCCGAAACTGTACCAGTTGTTATTATGTTAGTAAGTGCTATTTGCTCAAGCTCTTCTGAAGAATTGTTATTTTTGCAGTCTTGTATAGCTTTAGCGCCATATTTTACAAGTGGTTTATAACACATAGTGCCTATTTCAACACCAAGAGCCTGTTTAAATGATATTTTTCTGTCTCTTGCAGCAAGTTCTGTTTCAAAATGTTTAGCCATAGTATCGCCTATACCAGCCCAAAGATATAGGTCAGGTGCCTGTGCTATTACTGCTGTATTAATAAATATATGTTCTGCTGGTTTTCCGCATTGGTAAGTATCTCTTGCCTCACCATTTGGATAATACATAATAGCCTCAGCCGATGCTGGAGCACATGTAGCAGCTATAGTAGGAAATGTAAATATAGGTTTTTTAGAAACTATAGATGCAACGTATTTGCATGTATCAAGAGCCTTTCCGCCACCAAAAGCAAATACCATATCAGCATTTTTGTAGCTGTCTGTGTTGGCTATCATTTCAGCATTTTCTAAAGATGCCTCTCCACCATACCAAATATAGTCTATAATCTCAATATCGGAGTCTTTAATAGCTTTTTCAATATAAGGCTTAGCGGCAGCCAAAGCTCTGTGTCCGCCTACAGCCACAGCTTTTTTTCCAAATCTTTTACATACTTCTGGAACTCTCTCATAAGCATCTGGACCTACTGTGTAGCATGGAAGGTATTGAAACGCGAAATCTGACATTAAAATCACTCCTTAAATTTTTAATAAATACGGCAAGAATATTCCAAATAATAGAATGTTCTTCTAAATTATACAAATTAATTATACCACATATATGTAAAAAATCAACATTAAATTAGTACAAAACAATTAAATCAATTTTTGACATATAATCTAAAATAAAATCTGTTTCAAACCGTTTAGTGCCGCAAATTAGTGCTATTTCTGCAATAAAAAAAGAAGGGCATTTCTACCCATAAGCGAACAGAAATACCTTCTTTATGTAATCATTTTTAAGCGCTCTGATATAACAGAGCATTTTTTAAAAACAAAAATCCCAATTAAGCCTGTTTTGGCGCGCCTACAGGACAAGAACCAGCGCAAGCGCCGCAATCGATACAAGTTGCCTCATCGATTACAAAAACACCGCCGTTATCGGAAATAGCGCCTACAGGACAGTCACCAGCACAAGCGCCGCAACCGATACAGCTACTATCAATTTTGTATGCCATTGGAATTACACCTCCCCATAATTGTTAATAATTATTTTATATCAAAACTACACTTTATGCAAGAATTAAATTATGTAATTTATATAAAACTTTTCAAAAATTAATTTTAAATTTATTATAAATTGTAAATACTTTAATTATTGTAAAAAAAATGATATAATTAAACTAATATATTTATAAGGAAGTGATTTTATGTTATCTCATTTAGCTTTGTATAGTATTATTTTTTCAATATTTAGCTCAAAGTATATGTATTTCAACCCAGACTACACTCTAACTTTAAATAAACCTCAAAATATAGAAGAATATACAGAAGAAGCAAATGAATTTGACTACGAAACTATAAACGAACTAATGCCTTACCAGCCCGATGAAAATTTGCCTTCTGTTGGATACAATGATAAAAAAAGTTGGTGGTTTAAAAGAAACACAGACCGTACACCGCCGTCTGCACAGGGAGAAATAAATATAAGCCAATATGACGCTTATTATATTGGTGATGTAAGCCGTAAAGTAATATACTTAACTTTTGACGAAGGTTATGAAAACGGTTGTACTTCTGAAATACTTGATATACTAAAACAAAACGATGTTAAAGCCGCTTTTTTTGTTACAAAAAGTTATATAAAAAGTGAACCCGAACTTATAATAAGAATGACCGAGGAAGGTCATGTCGTTGGAAACCACAGTGTTACTCATCCCGATTTGACTACTAAAACAGATGACGAAATTGCCTACGAGTTAAATGACTGTGCCGAATACTATAAAGAAATTACAGGTGTTGATATGCCGCCGTTTTTTAGACCTCCAGAAGGCGCTTATAGTATAAGAACATTACAAAAAACTCAAGAATTAGGTTATAAAACAATATTTTGGAGCTTAGCTTATAAAGATTGGCTTGTTGATGACCAGCCCGGAAAACAGGCTGCTTATGACAGCTTTGTAAATTATACTCATAATGGCTGTATAACCCTTTTGCACGCTGTGTCAACATCAAATACAGAGGCTTTGGACGAAGCTATAAAAGAATTAAAATCTCAAGGTTACACATTTGAAAGTCTTTATAGACTTCCATAAATATAAAGGGGGAATTTTAATTGGAAAAAATTAAATTTGATTTTAACAACATGATGAGCGACTTTTTAGGCAAACATGGCATAAGTGAGGAAGACATAAAAAATATAATGCCTAATATACATTCAGCACATAAAGCCATGCTTGATAAACGCTCAAATGGAAAAATGGACTGGCGCGACCTTCCATATAACCAAAGCGAAATTGTAAAAGACATAATTGATTACGCTGAAAGTGTTAAAAATGACTTTGAGGCTTTTATTGTACTTGGCATAGGCGGCTCGGCATTAGGTCCAATGGCTGTTCAGCAGGCTATAAACAGCCCTTATTACAACGAACTTCCACGAGACAAAAGAAACGGGTTTCCTAAATTTTATGTAATGGACAATGTAGACCCCGAAAAACTTTCTTACTTTTTTGATGTTATAGGCGTTGAGAATTGTCTTTTTAACTGCATATCCAAAAGCGGAAGTACATCCGAGACAATGAGTCAGTTTATGATTATAAAAGAAATGCTTTCGGCTAAACTTACAAAACAGGAAGTGGCAAAACATATTGTATGTACAACTGACAAAGTAAATGGAAACCTTATAAAAATAGCCAAAGAAGAAGGCTATAAAACATTTATAATACCTTCTGGCGTTGGCGGAAGATTTTCAGAATTAACGCCTGTTGGTCTTCTTCCAGCCGCTATGTGCGGCGTTGATATTAAAAAAATGCTTGACGGCGCTGCTTTTATGGATAAAATATGCTCTAACGATGACATATATCAAAATCCAGCTTATATGTACGCCGTTTTAAGCTACATAGCTATGAATAAAGGCAAAAATATAGCTGTTATGATGCCTTACGCTGACTCACTTAAACTTGTGTCAGACTGGTTTGCTCAATTATGGGCCGAATCTCTTGGAAAAAAATACAACAACGATAAAAAAGAAGTATTTGTGGGTCAAACACCTGTAAAAGCTCTTGGCGTTACAGATCAACACTCACAAGTTCAGCTTTATACAGAAGGACCTTTTGACAAAATGATTGTAATTTTAGGTGTTGATAAATTTAGACGTGAAATGGAAATACCTAAAATATACGAAGATATACCAAGTTTAGGTTTTCTTGGCGGAATAACACAAAGCAAACTTATAAAAACAGAACAAATGGCAACTGAATATGCTTTATACAAATCTAAAAAAATGAACCTCACAATTACATTGTCCGAAGTAAATGAGTTTACATTGGGTGAACTTTTATATATGTTTGAGGTAGCTACTGGTTTTGCGGGAGAGCTTTTAGAAATAAACGCGTTTGACCAGCCAGGTGTTGAAGAAGGCAAAAATGCTACTTATGCTATGTTTGGAAGACCAGGTTATGATGAGAAGAAAAAAGAACTTGACTCGCGTCCAGAAAAAAAAGACAAATATATAATATAACAGCAAAAAAATACTCCCCGTCTAAAAGACGGGGAATTTTTCTTCCTTTTTTTCAAAAAAGTTTGAAATAAGACTTTTTAAACAGTCTTAGCCGCCCCAACAGGATACTGTTTTAAAACAGCATTAGCCATGTTAAGGCTTATATCGTCAACACTCAAATTATCCTTATACGCTTTTATAAAAGCCTCACAAGCGGCTTGAGCTTCAACAAAAGGACCAGGCACATTTATTATAGTTGTACTGCCCTTTTTGCCGCATATAAGTTTTGACCACATATGACCATTTTTTCCATAAATCTCATGCGAAGCGCACTCATCAAGATAGCGTTCAAGAGCTGAATGTGTAAAATCTTTGCCTAATGTTTTGCTAAAACGGTGTCCGCCACCGCTTCCACCTATTAAAATGATTAAATCAGGCTGTTTTTCAGCTACTTCCGTTATTTTATTAAATATAGTGTCCTCAACATCAACAAGAGGACAAAGTCGCGTAACTTCAGCCTCGGGATACGCCTTTACAATTTGACCTATTATCTCAGGCGCGTCAAGGTCAAGTACTGTTCCGTTTTTTATCTCGTCACCTGTTGGTAAAATATATACTGTTCTCATTTTCTCTTCATCCATCTTTCCATAGCACATGCCGATATAGGCTCATCAGGTATTGAATCATAATCAACTTCAACTATTTTTTCACTGCATGAAAGTTTAGTAAGCTCTGTAACAGTAATCCCTTCTGTAAGAACTATACTTTCTATAAGCCCTTTTTCGTTTTTGCGTACCTGTTCAGGGTCAATATCATAAACGTCCATTTCAACGTTATCACCAGTAACACCTATAACACGCACAAAAGTATGAAGTTTCTCACCAAGTATTTGCTCTAATTGCCTTGTATTAAGCCCTTTAACCTCCAAACCAGATATTTTTAAAACTGATTTATCAGCGTGGGCTATTATATATTCATGTTCCATAATTTTTTACCTCTGCAATAATTTATTTTTATTAATACAATACCCTCATTCTACTACACGAATGAGGGCTTGTAAAGTAAAAAAATATTATTTAGCTATTTCAGCCTCGCAAACTTTGCAAATGTCAGATACTTTGAAAAGTTTTCCGTCAGCTATACCAGGTACTATCTCATCAGCACGCTCTATAATTTGCTCGCGTGTAAGTTTTTCTGAAGGAGCTTGAAGCCATTCTTTTGTAATGCCTACACTTGATAACTCTACCCATGCTCTCTCCTCAATGCTGTCATAAGCTATTGGAGAACCAAAAGCCTTAGCTATAGCTAAAACAGCAGGCGAACATCCAATGTCTTTTCCAGGAACAAGACCAATTTCAAGAGCACGAAGTGTATACTCAGCCAATGTAGATTTACGTCCAGCTATAGCAGGATAGTCGCTCTTAACTGTTTTAGCATACTCACCTGAATTATGAGCTGTTTTTCCAGCGCCATAAGAACGGTTAAATATACGTCCATAAGTCTCAAATACAACCATACCTATACCAACAGATATTTCAGGGCCAGCCACACCTATAAGCACTTCTCCGTCTCTCATTATTTCAAGAGCACCGTAAGCAGGTACAAGTATTTCTGTCATGTCTATAACGTTCATCATTTCAGAGCCTGTATTGTTGTTAGCAATACGTCCTGTAATTGTTTGTGTCTCATTGTGAGGAACTCTAGGCCATCTATCATCAAAGTTAGGTCCACGGAAAAGTCTCTTTCCTTTGTAATCGTCTATAGCGTCCCATTGTTTCATGTGAGGCTCTTCTTCAAGAAGTTTTTCTGAGTAAGGTTGCTCCGAAACACCAAGATAACCAAAGTCTTTGTTAATCATTCCATAATCTATTGACGCAAAAGCTACAACAGCATAATCTACAACAATACCGTCACTTGATACTGTTATAGAATCCATATCAATTATATCAATAGCGCCAGGCTCTTTAAAGTTTTTAGCTATAGTTTCACAAGCCTCGCGATATGTAAGTCCAGCAGCAATAACGTCTTTTTTATCAATAAAAATAAGGTTAATAGGTACTCTGCCCTCAGCAGCTCCCTTTGGAATAAGTTTATATTTTAAAGTTGCCATGTCTATAATCCCTCTCTTTTTTAATAAATAAAATAAATTTTTTTATTAGTCATAAGATACTCTACGGTCTTCTACTACTTCAGAGTCATGATAGTAGCATTCAGGAGCAGGAGTAGTTATAAACATACTTTCAAGTATAGTTTTTTTGCTTGTACCGTCTTTTTGAACGCCTTTTATAACTACGCAATGAATTGTTTCAGGTATCTGTGGAAGTACAGTAACCTCAACCTTGGCAACATTAGGGTCTTGTGTAATCTCAATTATTTCTTCTTCAATACGACCTACACGTAAAGACGCTAATTTAGCGCTTTCCATGTTTTCAAGTCCTTTTAATTCAACTTCTGTCTCCGGACGAAGTTTTTTTCCGGCTTCTTGTACTTTTTTCTTAAAATCCGGAAGTTTAGTGTGCATAAGTTTCATTTTTATCTCCTCCTTGGAAAAATTCTAACTTTATATATCAGCAAAGTCCAACATAACTTTGCTTAAACAAAGCGCAATATTATATGTTACATACAACAAATAGTACAAATAAAAGTTACTTAAATCACTTATTAAAACACTAATCATAAAATCTGTTTAAAATTACTTATATCCATATTCAAATATATTATATATTTCTGTATTATACAAGTCAATATTCTATCACAAAAAAATTTTAACAAAAATATGTATAATAAATATAGCAATATTTATCTCTATTACATTAATATGTTTCAATTTTTATGATTAGTAAAATTTCTATGTGTTAAACCGATATGTTTTGTGATATAATCAACTAAGCAACACTGTTTCACATAACTACGTTTAAAAACCTTACATTATTAACCCAAAATATCAACACTTTTTTAATACGAATAGGACTGATTTTATGTATTATAAAAATGAACAAACAACTAAAACTTGTTGTTTTACAGGTAAAAGAGATATACCTCTTGAAAAAAAAATAGAAATATACAACAAAATTAAACAAGAAATTTTAAATGCTATTGATAATGGCTTTACAAACTTTATATCTGGTTTTGCTAACGGAGTTGATATAATAGCGGCTGAGGCGGTTATAGATATTAAAAAACAAAATAAAAATATAACACTTTCTGCATACCTTCCTTATAGTGAGTTAACAAAATCAAAAAAAATAAAACCATTATTAGAGCAATGCGATTACATAAAACCTGTAAGTACATTATATAATGCTGGTTGTTTTCATTTAAGAAACAGAGAAATGGTAAATAATTCACAAATGCTTATAGCCGTTGTTGTTGGAGAGCTAACCGCTGGAACAAAATACACAATATCATATGCCCAAAAAAAAGATAAAACTATAAACTATATAACACTATAAAACACCTTGATTATTTTAGTATAAAGTTATATTATATATTAGTTAATAATAGTTATTCAAAATAATATTCTTATAATAACAAATGGCGTTTAATATTTAATGTTTGGTGTCATCATTTTATCAATAAATATCTAAATATACAAACATTAGCTTATTTGATTATATTGAATTATAAGACAGGTGGTTTTTGTGAACAACGAAGAAATGGAAAATGTAGAAAGACGTGCTTATGATAATGCCGTTTTTGCTGTTGGCTGTACAAATGATAAAGCAGACGAATATATTAATAAAATATACGACCTTTATTTTTCTCAAAATAAAGGTAATAGTATTATACAAAGTAAAACAGGGGCTGACTTTGACTCTCTTTTTAAAAATAAAAAACATAGTTATATATCTCTCGTAAAAAGCGTAGATATTGGTAATCCCCTTAATGTGTACTCTATAAATATGAACGCTGAGGAATACAAATTTTTAAGTGAGTATCTAATTTACGGGCGTTACCTTATAGATGAGGGAAAAATTAAAAGCATTATTATCAATCCCGCCAAAACAGACGCCTATAAAAAACTTTGTTCTGTTATAATAGGTCAGCAAGAAATGAAAGACGCTTTATGCCGCCTTGGTGCTGTTTTTCAATACAGCAAAAGGCGCGAGGTTTATAATATGCTTAAAGTGCCTATGCACATGGTTTTTGCTTTTGTAGGTCCTCCTGGAACAGCCAAAACTACAGCATCAGTTTACTTTGCCAGTATGATGAAAGAAATGGAAGTTTTAAGTGGAAGTACAATGGCTTATGTTACAGGAACACAGTTAAAAGCAAAATATGTTGGTCAAACAGCAGAAAGAGTTCATGACCTTTTTGTTAAAAACGATATTATAATAATTGATGAGGCTTACTCACTTGTAAATTATAACGAAACAGAAAAAACCGACAACTTTTCACAAGAGGCTTTGGCACAGTTGTGTACCGAAGTTGAGGAACACAGTGACGACAAACTTATAATATTTGCTGGCTATGGCGGCGACATAGACGACAAAAACAACAAAATGAAACAATTTTTAAATGAGAACCCTGGAATAGCGAGCCGAATTACTTTTACTGTAAACTTTTCATCATACACTGTTGATGAAATGCTTAAAATATTCGCCCTTTTGGCTAAAAACGCTGATTTTAAAATAGAGGATGGCTGGCAAAATATTTTAAAACCATTTTTTGAAAAACGTATTAATAACCCTAACTTTGGCAACGGACGCGATGCTCGAAGACTTCTTGAACAAGCGATGAGTGCAGCAGCAATAGACTATGTGCTTTGGGCTGGTGATGATATGGACATTTTTAATGTATCTAATAAAGAAGAAATTAAAAAACTCTCAACATTATCTATAAAACATATCAAAAAAGCAATTATTGAGTTTGAAAAAGCTGAAAACGCCGTTGACGGAAACATTGGAAAGCAGGTAATATAAATTTATGAAAACTTTAAGATACGCAAAATTTAGTGATAAACAACAGTTTAGAAATTTGTGGGAAATAAGTTTTAGCGATGGTAAAGCATTTGACGATTGGTTTTTTGGCACTCGCTTTGTACCAGAATACTGTTCTTTAATTGAGGAGGAAGACGGTTTTATATCATCCGAGGTACAGTCTATGCCATTATTTTTAAAAGTGCGCAATTCTGTAATTCCATCAGCTATAATGGTTGGCGCTTGTACTCATCCAAATTTTAAAAAACGCGGATATATGAAAGAACTGTATACATACTATATGAATACCATCGGTGAACTGGGAGTTGTTTTATGCCCTCATACACCAGCAGTATTAAAAACATATTATTATGTTGGTCATTATCCTGTAAGTGACACAACTTTTATCACAACTGATGGAACAAATGGCTGTGATATAAACAAGGAAATAAAATACATTGACATAAAAAACGATAATTTAGGCGGTATTTACAAATGCTATTGTAAAATGATTAAAAACTATTCAGGTATTGTATATAGAACTTATGCTGATTTTATTCTTAAATGCGCTGATTACTCATCTTGTAATGCTAAATGCGCATATATATCTAAAAATAATGATGTATTGGCTTATGCTATATATTTTGATAACGATGGTATTTATGGCGAAGAAATAGTATCTTTAGACGAAAGAGCCGAACAAGAAATAGTAAATTTTCTTTTTAACGAAGGAAAAGGCAAAAAAGTTACTGTAAAACTTCCACCAAACTCAAAATCTATATACAATAACGCCGCAAAAACTGTATCACCACGAAACGTATGCGGTATAGCAAATGTAAGTGCTCTTTTAAATATTTTAGGTAATGGGCTTGATTATATTATAGAAATAAAAGATGACATTGTTAAAAATAATAATGGTGTTTTTAGTTTTTCTGGCAAAAGAACTAATAGAACACCTCAAATAAGTATGCCTATATATAGCTTAGCACAATGGCTGTTTGGCTACCGCTCTATTAGCGA
>CATJUP010000119.1 GCA_949743655.1 uncultured Eubacteriales bacterium | reverse complement strand
CTTATATAATCTTTGTTATCATAAGGCGTTCCATTATAAATAATATCGCCATTTTCAGCTATTGTTGATTTAGACATATCTTTCTTAACCCATTTAAAAAACGCCACCATAATTATTATATATAGTATTATCATAGGAAAACCGGCAGCTACTGTAACTGACTTTATAGCTGATATAGAGCCTCCCATAAGCAAAGCCACAATACTCATTCCACCCACGGCTATAGCCCAAATAATTTTTACAGGATTTGACGGCTCTTCCTCTACAGACATATTTTTTGATGACATCATAGAAAGCGAATATGTAGCTGAGGTTAGAGTTGTTGACATTAAGAAAAACTCTACAATAAGAAAAACAACAAGAACTATTTTGCCCAATGGAAGTGTTTGAATAAGTCTTATAATGGCTGGTGATGTGCCCATTTCATCCATCCAAGCTATAAGGTTATATACTCCTGATGTTTGCATACCTACAGCGTAACTGCCAAAAATGCCGGTAAAGAATGAACAACCCGCACTTCCCGCTATAACACATGTGAGTATCATTTCTTTAAGAGTACGTCCCTTTGATATTTTAGCTAAAAAAAGACCCATCATAACAAGGTAAGCAAAGTACCAAGCCCAGTAATACACTGTCCAGTCATGCGGAAAAGAGCTTCCACCAACAGGGTCAAGCCATGTACTCATACGAAAATAATTTTGAAACATAACACCTAAACTATCAGTATAATAGCTTAAAATAAAACCGCTGTTTCCAAATACTACAACATAAAGACCAAGCCCCAAAGCTGTATATGTACATATATCGCTTACTTTGGCAACGCCTTTTTTTATACCAAAAAGAACTGTTATTGTAAACGTAAGCACAAACGCAAATACAACTAAAAGTTGTGATACAATATTGTTTGGAGTACCTAAAAGAGAATTAAATCCAGAGCAAATTAAATCTGCACAAAATCCTATGCCAGTTGAAACCGCACACATTGTACCAAATACTGCAAAAATGTTAATTATATAGCCTATAATTCCATTTGCATTTTTTTTGCCTATAACATCCTCGCAAACATTGCTTAACCTAAGCTGTTTTTTATTACGGCAATGAAGATAATAAGCAAAAGGTATACCTGGTATACAGTATATAGCCCAAGCTGTAGGTCCCCAATGGAATAAAGGATATGTTATAGACCACATTGTTGCCTCAACAGTATTAGGGTCGGCATACATAGGTGGGTCGCTCAAATAGTACATAGGTTCGCCCATTGCCCAATAAATTAAACTAGAGCCAACGCCAGATGTAAACATCATAAAAGCGTATGTCGAAAAAGAAAACGCGGGTTTTGCGTCTTTACCGCCTAATCGTATTTTTCCGTATTTACTAAATGACAGCCATAAGCAAATAACAAGTGAGGCAACACCAGCTAATAGTACCAGCCACCCAGCGTCATAACAAACCCAATGGAACATAGCGCCAAAAACAGCGGTGGCTCCTGAAGGATTGATAATAGTGTAGCATAATATAATTACTGTAAAAATTACACTTAGTGTAAATAGCGGCTTGTCCAGCTCAATTTTTTTCATAATAATATATATCTCCTCTCATAAATAAGAAATGTAATAGTATTAATTTTTGTTAAACTATTAATCCATTAACTCATTTTATTTTTTAATCATCTCCTTGTTTACATATTAAAAAGTTTTTTATATTTGATAGCTATCTATAATTATACATAAGCAAATATTGTGCCAATTTTTATATTTATAAAAAAATATTTGAATTGTCGAACAAAACACAGGTTTTTTAAATTATAAATATTTTATTTTTAGAGTTTAAAAATTATATTTATATAAAATTAGAACAGATTTTAATTCAGTGAGTTGTTTTCAAATCAAATTTAAAATAAATATATTAATAAACTAAATGCTGATAACAGCGTGTGTAGTATAACAAATATTATAATGTTAGTTAATTTTTTTTATTCTATTGCTTGTTTAAATTCTTTGAGTATATAATTAGAATAATTATTATAAAAATAGAGGTGTTTAATTATGAGACAAAATTTTTCTGATATTTTAAAAAGTAAAAAAATAATGGTTATTGATGGTGCTATGGCTACAGAACTTGAGGCTATGGGCTGTAATCTTAATGACGAATTGTGGAGTGCTAAAATAATAGCTGAAAAACCGGAGCTTATAAAAAAAGTTCATTTAAGTTATTTTGAGGCAGGAGCTGACTGTGGTACAAGCGCAAGTTATCAAGCGACTGTTGACGGATTTATTAAAAAAGGTTATACAGAAAAAGAGGCTGAAAAATTAATAGAAAATTCTGTAAAACTGCTTATAGAGGCAAGAAATGAGTATTTGGAAAATAACAAGAGCACTAAGAGTATTATAGTGTGTGCCGCTGTAGGACCTTATGGAGCATATCTTGCTGATGGTTCTGAATACAGAGGAAATTATGGTGTAGGAAAAGAATTTTTAAAGAAATTTCATAAAAGAAGAATTGAAATTTTATGGAATGCTAAAGCGGATATATTAGCCGTTGAGACAATACCTTCTTTAAAAGAGGCTGTTGCAGTAGCAGAAATTGTTGAATATATTAAAGCTGAGTGCTGGATAAGTTTTAGTTGTAAAAATAATACTGATATAAGCGATGGAACTAAAATAAAAGATTGCGCAAAAGAGTTAAATAATTTTGAATGTGTTAAGGCTATAGGTGTAAACTGTACAGCGCCACATTTTGTATCAAGCCTTATTAAAGAAATTAAAAGTGTTTCTGATAAACCTGTTGTTGTATATCCAAACAGCGGTGAGGTATATGACGCTGTTACAAAAACATGGCATGGCAGCAGTGATGGAAAGACTTATAAAGAATGGGCAAAAGAATGGCTCGAAAGCGGAGCTAATTTGATAGGTGGTTGTTGTCGTACAACTCCAGATGATATAAGGCAAGTTAAAGAGGCTATTTATGAAAAACTGAAATAAACAATAGTAAATGATTACAGTATTTTAATAAATATTTTTGTATATTTACGCCAAACCGATATATATTAGTTTGGCGTAAAATATAAAAATTTAGGAGTATATTTAATTAAGCTAATGGTCCCCATGTATCACTCATTGTATAGCCTGTTTTAAATGGGTCTGTAGGTTCAATACCGCTTTGCTCAATATTATAAAACCATGCTCGTCCTTCTATTGTTGGTATAACAGCCTTTGTTCCGTCACTAAGAGTGGTAAATTTTTCTATACAGGTTTTAAATTTTCCACCTATTATAGATTGCGTGTAATAAATATCACCTTTTTTAACAATGTTTTTGTCGTACATTATAGCGCTTCTGGCTGATGTGCCAGTTCCGCAAGGTGAACGGTCAACGCGACCAGGATGTATTATAGTAGCGTTTTTAAATATCATACTTTCATCACCATTATCAATAAACATAACATATTCAATATGGTTAAACGATGGCTCGTCTGGATGTGATACTTTAATTTGGGCGTCAGCGGCTTTTTTTATTTCTATGCTTTTTTCAACAAGCTGATTGGCAAATGAAGGCTCAATTTTTAAACCAATTTGTTTAACATCAACCATTGTATAAAAACATCCTCCAAAACCAACATCAACTTTTATTTTTCCTATATTAGGCACATCTATTTCTTTATCGATTGCTACAGTAAAACTTGGACACATTTCAACTTTTACACTTGTTACTTTACCGTTTTTGCAAAAGGCTTTAGCCTTTATAATACCTGCCGCTGTGTCTAATGTTACATCTGTTATGGGTTCTTTCATTTGCACTATTCCGCTTTCTAAAAGAGCTGTTGTAACGCATACTGTGTTTGAGCCCGAAAGAGCATGGGCTTCGTCTGGCTGAAGAACAATAAATCCAGCGTCAGCATCTTGTGAAATAGGAGGCAATATAATATTTACCGACTGGGCGGCACAGCCGCGTGGCTCATAAAGTGTAAATTTACGAAGCCAATCATTTTTTTGATTTATGTAGTTAAGTTTATCAATCATTGTTTTGCCAGGAATATCAATTACACCGCCAACAACAACACGCCCAACTTCGCCCTCACAATGAAGCCCATAAATTGTAAGCATTCTTTCAAATTTCATAATTAATTCCCCCTATTATATTTTTTATATATATCAATGCCCGCAGGCGTTTTACACAAACCACCCAAACCAGTACAACGTAATTCACGGGGCAACATTTTTCCAACATCAAGCATAGCTTGTATTGTTTGGTCAAGTTCTATAACAGGATTGTATCCACCCATAACAAGACACGCGCTTATAACGGCATTTGATATAGCTGCTGAGTTTCTACTTATACATGGTATCATTGCACAGCCAGCCACAGGGTCACATATAAGCCCAAGCATATTTTGAAGGGCGGTTGAGGCGGAATTTAATATTTCGGTATTGTTTCCGCCAAAAATATAAGCGGCAGCACCAGCAGCCATAGCAGATGCCGAACCATTTTCGGCTTGACAAGCCGCTACCTCAGCGCCAAAAGTAGCTTGCTCATTTATAAAAATGCCTATAATGCCAGCACAAAAAAGCGCTTTAATAAGTTTTTCTTTTGATAAACATTTTGTTTCACGAGCCGAGAAAAGAAACCCAGGCAAAACACCGCATGAACCTGCTGTTGGTGAAGCGACAACTATTCCTCCAAAGCTGTTATATTCCATTACTGATGTGGCGTATATATGGGCGTATTTAAGTATGCCGATGTCTGCTACATTTGAATTTTTTAATTTATGAGCACAGGGCTGATAAAAAGACTCTTTTTTAGTCGAAAAGCCGTTTTTAATTGAGTTTTCCATTATGTCTATAATATTTTCCATATAATTCCAAATATGGTTTTCACTCCAGCCGGAGCGGCACTTTTCGTAATAAATAGCTGCCTGCCATATTTCCATATTTTCGTTTTTTATAAATTCCGTAAATTCTTTTGCTGTTGAAAATGGAACAAAATTTTCTTGTGTTTCAGCTACAGGCTGTACAGGTGGTATGTAAACTGCTTTAGAGCCATATTGCAAAAGTTTTTTATTAAGTGAATTTATAAAATCAGCGGAAGGTTTTTCATAAATTTTGTATACGCTATTAATATCGTTTTTATTGCTAAGTTTAGAGTGATTAATACAGAGATTTTTTGTAAGTACATCATTAACACTATCACTACCGTTACTGTTAAATATAACAATTATGTGGCTGTCTCCTTTTAATGAGACTTTTGTACCATTTATTTCTGTAATTTCTATTGTTCCGCCACCTGTAGAATAAGATGTAATATTTACTGAAGAGTGATTATTTGAAACAGTTATATACGCTGTGTTTGGGTGTGGAAGAGGTATATTTTTTATAATAAAGTTTATTGATATATTTTTATTTTCAGCTATTTTTAAAGAGTTATTAAAATTTTTGTCTGTAAGCTCCATTCCCAATATGCCAGCTACAAAAGCTATATTGCTGTGTTGACCTATATATGTGGCGCTGTATGAGGATGTTTGAGGGAAAATAATATCAGCACGAGTTATATTTTCCAACATTTTTCCGGCTATAAAGCCAATACGCGCCGGCGCCGCTGTATGAGAGCTTGAAGGACCTGTCATAACTGGACCTATAACATCATTAAAAATACTGCTTTTATAAATTCCCATTTACTCACCTCGACTAAATAAATTCAAAAATGTAAAAAAATTAAATATATTTTATTAATATAATGAAAAAATGTCAATATGGCTATTTTTTAAAAAATGAAAAAATAAGCATATATATTTGCATATTTTAATAAAATAATAGTATTTATCAGTGTTTATAAATACAACTTATCATATCGTTATATTAGTAAATATAAATTTGTGAAAATTTTTAGTACATATTTTTAATTTTTGTTAATAATGTATGTTTTTCAAAAAATAATTGAAATTATTTGAATTTTAACAAATATATAAAAAAATCCAGACATCTGAATTAACAAATGGTCTGGAAGGGGAGTTGTAAAAATATTTTTGATTTATTAATTATAAGATTTTATAAAATTTAGTTTTCAGAAGTATTTTCTTTATCTTTATGAAGATGTTCGGTTACGTCTTTAGTATTAGAGGACAGCCAATATGATACACATTCTTCGGTACTGATTTTTTTAAAGCCATGGTCATAACCTGCTGGTATATATATTGTGTCGCCTTCTTTAAGAACATAAGACTCGTTTTTAACTTCCATATAAAGCGAACCAGAAATTATAATACCAAGCTCATCAGATTTATGTCTATAAGATTTATGAAACGTATTGTCATTTACAAGCATACACATTCCATTTATAGCTCTATCACCATTTGTAATAATTGAGTATGATACATTAATGTCTTTTTCATCTTTAGAAAAAATGACTTTTCTTTCTTCCTTTTTTAAATAAAGTTTTTCTTCAGTAGTTTCTAAAACCTCGTTAATCGTAATACCTAAAGCGTTGCATATTTTATGAAAGTTGACTATTGTGGGACTTCTCAAATCCCTTT
>CATJUP010000118.1 GCA_949743655.1 uncultured Eubacteriales bacterium | reverse complement strand
CAAATACAAATACTTTTCTTGAAACAAAGGAAGCCAAAGAACTTTAACTTTTAATAGCGTGTACAAACACTATTCTGATAATAAAAACAGTGAATTTCTGATTATGGAAATCATTTAAAAATCAAAAAAGTTTAAATGTGTAGAAAAAGACTTTTTTGATAGACTAAATTTATATTTTTGTTTTATTCTTAAAAAGATTTACAAACCCCTTGGCCGCATATGATAAAGGCACATTTTTAAGTTTTACAAGCCCTATACTTCTTTTAGGTATAGGCGGAAAAACAGGTATTTCAAATATTGTATCATTGTCAATACGGCTTTTCTCAAAATCATGTATAACAAATGATAAACCCAAATTTATTTTAACAAATTCAATCAAAAGGTCGCTGCTTGCCAACTCAATTATTGGTCTTAAAACAACGCCATTTTTTTGGGCGTAATAGTTTATATATCGCCTTGAGTTACTCATTTCTTCCAAAAGCAAAAGAGGATACTGATTTATGTTCTCAATACGTATACCGCTTTTTGAAAGTTCTTTAAACTTAGCCCCGCCTATAAGACAGTCATGTATAGATATACAAGGGCTTATTTCCAAATCATAGTCTTCATCAACCGGAAGATTTATAAAACATATATCAACAGCCCCGCTTTTTAAAAGTTTTAAAGACTCATAAGTTGTTTTGTTTGTAACTTTTATATTTATATTTGGATTTTTTATATTAAACTCCTCAAGATAAGGCATAAGAAAATTTTGTATAACCGTATCACTCGCGCCTATACGTATTTCACCTGTTTTAAGATTTACCATTTCCATAAATTTGTTTTCAGCCGTTTTTATAAGCATAAGCGCTTGGTCTATATAATCAAAAAGTATTTTCCCTTCAGGCGTCATACGCACCCCCTTCGATGTTCTTACAAGCAATGTAGAACCCATACGCTCTTCAAGCTGGCGTATCGACATACTTACAGCCGGCTGCGATATAAATAGTTCTTTGGCAGCGGCAGACATATTTCCTGTGCGAACAACAGCGCAAAAAATCTTATATAAATCAAGAGGGATATTTTTTTCCATTTTAAATCTCCTTTAAGAAATATGTATATAATTATTATACTTAAAACAAATATTGTTTTCAAGTAGTATAAATTTAGCTAATATATATTTCAATATATTTATTCACGTATCAAAAATAATAATATGAAATATATTTATGTTTATTTAAAATGTTTGCAAAGTTTATAAAAAATTTATTGACCAAATTTGACATAAATAGTAATATAATATAGATATAAAAGGAGGCGATAAAATGAAAAACAAAGAAAAAAACGAATTTAAAACCACGCTTAGATTTTTAAGACAAAAAAACCATCTTACCCAAACCGAGTTAGGCAATATACTGGGATATGGCTGTACAGCTATATCAAGCTATGAAAAAGGAAGAAATGAGCCTTCTATTAGTGACTTAATCAAATTAGCTGACTTTTTTAAAGTATCTGTGGATTTTCTTTTAGGTCGTAAAACAAACGAGATTAGAACTGATTATGAACTTTTAAAACATGTAGAAGATATTAAACAAGAACTTATTAATGTTACTAAAAAGATGGATATTGTTGTTAATGAAAAAATTTAGTTTTGATATAAATTTTAAAACCGTGGTGTTACCACGGTTTTATATATTATAACATTTTTTTATTTTCCAGAAAATTTAGCTTGTCTTTTTTCGATAAATGCTCCAACACCCTCGTTTTTGTCCTGTGTTGAGAAAAGCAAACCATTTAAGTTTCTTTCAAGCTCTAATCCGTCTGCCATATCAAGGTCTTTTCCTTTATTTATAGCCACTTTGCAAGCGCCTATAGCCAAAGGTGCTTTTGAAAGTATAACTTTCATCATTTCTTTAGCTGCTAAAAGAAGTTCTTCAGGTTCTACAACCTTATTTACAAGACCTATTCTGTAAGCCTCTTGAGCGTCTACGTTTCTTGCTGTAAATATCATTTCTTTAGCTATTCCATAGCCAACAAGGCGTGGAAGTCTTTGTGTTCCGCCAAAACAAGGCATAAGTCCAAGATTTACTTCTGGCTGACCAAATATTGCTTTTGTTGATGCTATTCTTATATCACAAGCCATAGCTATTTCGTTTCCGCCGCCAAGAGCATATCCGTTTACTGCAGCTATAACAGGTTTTTCAATATCGTCAATAGCCTGAAAAGCATCTTGTGCAAGTTTTGACGCTGTTCTTCCGCCCATTCCGTCAAGAGCTAAAAATCCGTTTATGTCAGCCCCTGCAACAAAAAATTTCTCGCCTGGCGCTGTAACTATAGCGCCTCTAACAGTTTCGTCCTCTGCCATACACTTAAATACTTTTTCAATTTCAAGCAGCATTTCTGTGCTAAGGGCGTTTGCTTTTGGTCTGTTCATAGTTATAACAGCAATTTCGTCCTCAACTTCAATAAGAAGGTTTTTAATAGAGTCTTTAATTTCTAATAATTTCATTTTATTTGTCCTCCCTTTAATATGTATTTACAGCAATACAACTTAATTATAAAACCTTGTTAATAAAAAATCAATAATACATACGCTTATTTTTGAATAAATTGTTAGGGGGTGCAGTTAAATGAATTTAAAATATAAAAAAATAGTATGCGTGTTTGTTTTAACAATATCAGTTTATGTATCAGGAATAGCTATAAGTTCAAAATACAACGAGAATACAGCAGTATTTATGCCGCTTAACAACAGGGTTATAGCTATAGACGCTGGTCATGGCGGTTGGGACCCAGGCAAAACGGGAAAAACCGGAATGAACGAAAAAGACATAAATCTTGATATAGCCAATAAGTTATGTACATTTCTTGAGGATGCTGGAGCTGAAGTTTACCTAACAAGACCGTCAGATGACGCTTTAGGAAAAACAAAATCAAAAGACATGAAAGAAAGAATAGATATTATAAAAAATAGCGAGGCTGACATAATGATAAGTATACACCAAAACGCATTTCCAAAGCCAAACGCTAAAGGAGCGCAGTCATTTTATTTTAAACAATCTCAAGACGGAAAACTTTTGGCTGAATGTATACAAAAAAGTCTTATACAGTCATTAGATGAAAAAAACTCAAGAGTAGCCAAAGAAAATAATAACTATTACATATTAAAAAACACTCAAATACCGTCTGTAATAATAGAGTGTGGTTTTTTATCAAACCCTGACGAAGAAACCAAACTTAATAACGAGGATTACAGACTAAAAACAGCGTGGGCTATATTTGATGGCATAAGAACATACTTTGACGAAAAGGATGCCGAATTTGTAATAAACTAATTAAATTTTAATAGACAAACATACCTGTTTTCTGTTATGCTGTTAAGTAGTTAATTTGAAAAGAGGTTTAAAAATGGATTTTACCGATTTGGGCATAGACGAAAAAATTATAAATGGACTCAAAAAGCAAAAAATATTTTCTCCCACAAAAATACAGCAAAAAGTAATACCACTTATTATTGATAAAAAAGACATTTTAGCAAAATCACAAACAGGTTCTGGAAAAACATTGTCTTACATAATACCCGCGTTTATGGGCATAGATATATATTTAAGGAGCACACAAGTTATAATATTAGCCCCTACACATGAATTGGCAGTTCAAATACAAAAACAGGCGGAGTTACTAATTAAAAACAGTGACTTAGAATTAAAAACCGCTTTAATAATAGGCGGCGCCAATATCGGACGCCAAATTGAGAAACTAAAGCAAAAACCCCAAATAGTAATTGGTTCTGCAGGAAGAATATTAGAGCTTATTAAAAAAAGAAAAATACAAGCCCATACTGTAAACAAAATAATAATAGACGAAGCCGACAGAATGTTTGATGAAATAAACATAGATAATATAAAAAACATAATAAAAACCACTCTTAAAACACAAAGGCAAATAATAGCTTTGTCTGCGTCAATAAACAAAAATACAATCGATGTTTCAAAGGCAATTATGGACTCACCCATTATTGTAAAATGCGGTGATGAGATGCCCGAAAAAATAGAGCATTACTATATTGTATGCGATGACCGTGACAAAATAGTTTTGGTACGCAAAATAATGGCGGCTTTAAAACCTAAAAAAGTTATATTGTTTATAAATAATCAGCAAAAAACGGACGAGCTTGTTGAAAAACTTAATTTTCATGGTTTAAAGGCAGGCGGAATTTATGGCTCTGCCAAAAAATACGACAGACGAGACACAATTAATTCTTTTATAGATGAAAGAATTAATATACTTGTTTCATCAGATATTACAGCAAGGGGAATGGATTTTAACAATGTTGATATTGTTATAAATATTGACATGCCAGAAGAACCAATATTCTATCAGCATAGAGCTGGAAGAACAGGTCGAAATGGCTCGGAAGGTAAAGTTATATCACTTATAAATTTAAAATATAAAAAATGGATAAACAAATACGAAAAATATTTTGATATACAATTTAAAAGAAAAGAAATGCGTTTTGGAGAGTTAGTTGATTTTAAATCCTAAAATATATTCAAAACATTAGTGTTTTGTTATATTATATATTATATAAATTAAAGTGTATGTATTTTTTAAGGAGACTAAAGCTATGGAAGAAAACAAATGCAATCATGAGCACGAAGATGTTGAGGAACTTGAAACAATGACACTTACACTTGACGATGATACCGAGCTTGAGTGCGGTATTATAGGCGTTTTTGAAGTTGACGGTATAGAATATATAGCACTTTTGCCAGAAGAAGATGATACTGTGCTTATATATCAATACAAAGAAAACGGTGAAGATATAGAATTGTCACTTATTGAGGATGATGATGTATTTGATAAAGTATCAAATGCCTTCAACGAGCTTTGGGAGGAAGAGGACGAGGAAGAAGAGGAATAATTAAAGTGGCATGACTTATTGTCATGCCACTTTTTTTGCTTATTTTTAAAAAATCGCTGCCTTTTTATAAAGACAGCGACATTTAATTATACTAAAATATCTGTAACCTTTTTGTATATATTATCGCATATATTGCTTCCGTCTGTAACTAATTTTTGCATTCTGCCGCCCAATTCTTTAACATAGTTCTCGTCAGTTATAGAATTAAGATTTACAGTAACATTAATATTAGCACTGTATAAAGCTGCTTTTAAAAACTGCGCTCCACAGCCAACATCACTTATTATTATTTTTGTCGAAATATCAACAAGCTCTTCTTGAAGTTTTATAGCGTCATATATACATTCAACCATTTTAACAGGTCCGTCAATAGCTACTTTTAAACATTCTTGTAATACCTTTTCTTTTTCAGCCGCCTGCTCTGGTGTGTCTTTAGGCAACCCATAAGCCTTTGATAATGGCTCAAAGTTTTTAGCGTCCTCGTCAATAAGAGCAATAAGCCTGTTCATAATCTCACAGCTTTTGTTTATAATCTCACTGTGTTTTTCTTCCATTCCTAAAAATTTCTTTTTGCCTATAGAGTAGTTTCCTACCATAGAGCCTAAAGCAGCTCCAAGAGCACCAACAAGCGCTGCCGCTCCACCGCCACCTGGAACAGGTTCTTTTGATGCAAGTTTAGACGCAAATTCTTCACAAGTTATTTTGCTCAGTTCCATATTTTAAACTCCTTTAAAAATATATATTACAATACTTTTGTTTTTAATAATGTTTTGCTAAAAGTTTTACATACAATAAATAAAAGTGCTGTGTCTATAGGAAAACAAACAACCGCCTTTATAATCCTTACAGACGACATAAGCGCTGTACCATACATAATGTTCAGCCATATTGGTGTGAGGATAAAGCTAAATAATATTGTACTAACAAGTGACGCCGCTAATACTCTTTTAAACGTAATTTTCTTTTTGTAAAAAAACAGACCAAACAAAAACCCTTCTAAAAACGCGCTAAGTGTAAAGCCTGGAAAAAAACCGCCGTTAGGACTCAAAAAAAATCCAAGT
>CATJUP010000117.1 GCA_949743655.1 uncultured Eubacteriales bacterium | reverse complement strand
TAATTTATGAAATAAACAAAGCCCCCAAATAAGGGGGCTTTGCGACAGCCGTTCTGATAGTTCAACAGAACGGTAAAGTAAAATTAATGAATTTAAGTAAAGCCCCTCATTTGAGGGGCTTTATGTTAGCTGTTTTAATGGGTTAAATCGGCGTATTAAAATTAAAAATAATTTACAGTAAAATAAGCATTCGCATTTCTGGTGAGTGCTTATTTTATGTGTTTAGTTAATATTTGTTGTTTTGTAAAGTAAACTTGACAATAATGGTTATTGGCGTTAAAATAAAAATGTAAAGCAAACTTGTCAAAATGGGAGAGGAATTGTTTGAAAAATGAAGTTGAAAAATTAAGAAAACAATTGAAAATGAGTCAAGAGGATTTTGCTAAATTAATTGGTGTGTCAAGACAAACTATAAGCGCTATAGAAACTGGAAAATACGACCCCTCACTTAAATTGGCGTTTGTTATTTCAAACTTTTTTAATAAAAAAATAGAGGAAGTTTTTAAATATGAAAGGAACGATTAAAATGAAAAAAAGTGAATTAATATTTGGTATAGTATGTGTGCTTATGGGTATAGTTTTTTTGTTTTTAGCAATTATTGTTAAAAGTTCTTTAGGTAGTTTGTTATTCGGTTTTTCGTTTGCGGAAATTTGTATTGGCATTGTTGCAGTGTACAAGTATTTTTATTGGAACTCTCCTAAAAATATACAAATATATAAACAAAAAATTGAAAATGAGAAAATTGAGCTTAATGATGAGTTAAAAATAAAATTGCGAGACAAAGCGGGGCGTTATGCTTATATTGTTAGTATTATAACAATATCTTTATCAATTATGGTTTTCTCGGTTTTAGGAAAATTGAAAATTATTAATGACGCCATAATAATAGTATTTTATTTATTCGGTTATTTGGTATTTCAAATTGTTTTGGGAGTTATTATTTTTAATTGTCTTGTTAAAAAATACAATTAAAATATATATTTAAGTTTTAGTTTTTATAATTACTTTTAATTTATAATAATTTTTTAAATGGTTACTTATTGTTGTGTATAGAGCTTTATTTTACAAAATATGTTTGGCTTTTTAATAATTTTTTAAAATTTGAACGCTATTATTAAAATATTTATATTTATGTGTTATTATTATGTATAAACCTATCAACTGTCAATTTTATCTAAACTAAATATTTATTTTTTTAAACCCTTTAAAATGAAGAGGTGGTATTTTGCGCAAAAAATTAATGGCGTTTATTTTGGCGTCTGTAATTTCTATAAGTCAAATATCGGTTTTATATGCTAAAAGTGATGATTATTTAAAACCGATTGATAATGGTATAAACAATTTAGAAGAATATAAAAACAATGAATTACTTGTTTTATATAAAAATGGAGATATTGAAACAAAAAAATATGACACGCTAAATGAGCTTAAAAAAGCAATTTATTATTTAAAAAATGACAAAAATGTTGATGTTGTACAGCCAAATTATAGTTATACAAAAAATGATTATAGCGTAAATGACGAGTTTTTTAAAAAACAATGGGCGCTAAAAAATGATGGCGATTTTATGATTAGAAATAAATCTGAAAAAGGTGATATTATAACAGCTTATATACCAGGTATAGGTTTAATATCTATATATCAAAAAGAGGTTGAGTATAATTCTTTAAAGGGAGTTGACATAAATATAGAACCGGCGTGGGAAAAGTATAACTCTAAAAAAGACGTTATTATAGCTCTTATTGATACAGGTATTGATATAACGCATGACGACCTTAAAGGCAGAATATGGACAAATATGGGAGAAATAGCCGACAATGGTGTTGACGATGACTTAAATGGATATGTTGATGACATAAATGGATATAATTTTTATGACAATATGGCTGATATATCAAGTGGTGAGGATAATAGGCATGGTACACACTGTGCTGGAACAATGGTGGCTTTAAGTAATAACGGTATAGGAATAGCCGGAATAGCGCCTTATGAAAATATAAAAGTTATGCCTGTTAAGGCTTTGGGCGGCGTTAGTGGTGAGGGATCAACAAGGTCTATAGCAGAGGCTATAAAATACGCTGAAAAAAATGGCGCTGATATATGCAATTTAAGCCTTAGCACTAATTATAATGATATTATTTTATATAAAACAATGGCAAAGTCTAATATGCTTTTTGTAGTAGCTGCCGGAAATGATGTTGTTGGTATTGATAATGACAAACAGCCGCATTATCCAGCATCTTATGATATTGATAATATGATTGTAGTGGCTAACATATGTGCTGACGGATTATTGGATAAAACATCTAATTATGGTGTAATATCAACAGATATAGCTGCTCCAGGCAACAAAATATTTAGTACATCTTATAACAATACATATATTTACATGTCAGGTACATCAATGGCGGCGCCTATGGTTTCGGCGGTATGTGCTTTGGTTTATTCTTATTATGACAATATAAATCTTAAAGACACAAAAGAGATTGTACTTAATTCGGTTACTAAAATTGACTCTCTTAAACCATTTGTTTCAACAAGCGGAATTATAAACGCTGGAGCGGCATTTGAATATGATATAAGCACTCTTAAACATGAAGACTTTGTTGTTCCTAAAGAGGCGTATGTAGAAGAAAAAGCGCCAGAGTTCTTTTTTGAGCCTCATTTAAAAGATAATAAATATTATATTGATGTTAGGGTTGAGGATATAAACAATGATATTGTATCTTTAAGATATATGCAGGGAAGTCATACAAAAGAAGATTTTAAAAAAGGAATAAAGGGTTATGTTTTTACTTTGGATAAATATAAAAAGAGAACATTTAAAATAAACTCAAAAGGTACATATACGTTTTATGCTATAGATAGTTTGGGAAATGATACATTAGCGGAAATAAATTTGAAATAAAATAACCACCAAAATAGCCTTTAAAAGTTATTTTGGCGGTTTTATATAATGTAATATTTAATGGCAAGTGTGCTCACCGCAGGTATTGTGCTCACCGCAGGTGTGGTCGGCGTGGTGGTCACATGTGGCATTTGAGGAGCCTATATTTTTGCCGCTTAGATATTGTGTTACAGCCTCTTTAACAGAACCTGTAACTCCTGATACAACCTCTATACCAGCGCTTTTAAGCCCTTCTACAGCGCCGCCGCCTATGCCGCCACATATAAGTATGTTGACAGAATTAGCCACAAGTATGTCTATAAGCGCACTGTGACCACTTTCGGAAGTGTCAATTTCTCTTGAGTTTTTAATTGATGAGTCTTCTATTTCAAACAAATTAAACTGTGGTGTTTTTCCAAAATGTTGAAATATTTCATCGTTTTGAGATGTAACTGCTATTATCATTTTTTAATACCTCCATATTGTTTTTAATATTTAATATGGATTATAGCACCTAAATTTATTAAAGTAAAGTTTGAACAATTTAATTTAAAGTGATGATTTTTAAATTGTTTGCCAATAAAAAACTACATTATGTTAATGAGGAAAATAATATGCAGTTGTATAATAAATGGAACGGATTGCGGCTTGATATAGTTAAATATTGCAAAGAAAACAATATTTCTAAATATGATTTTAGATTTTTGGGTATTTATGAGTGGCAAAATGTTTATTATAATGTATTAAAACATTTTGTAAAAGAGAGTTACTCAATAAAAAATGGATTGTATTGGTCAAATATTGAGAACGGTTTTAAAGAATACATAAATAAAATTTATGTGTTTCAGGAGGGTATAAAAAACAATGCTGGATATGAATGGCTCGAAAGATTATCCGAAATTGTTAAATGCGAAAAAGTATATATTTTGATTGAAGAAGATAATCAAAATACAAAATATTGGGTGGCGGAATGCAAGCCTTCGGTTGTTCATTTAATAATTAATGAAGCTATAGAACCAACGGATTATTATATTACTGATAAAAAGTTTAACTGGCTTATTACAGAAAATCATCACGATATTGTTCAGTTTATTGGTGAAGGATTAGACGCGGATATTATAAAAGCTGTATGTTTAAAACAGTAAATTAAAAAAATATTATGTTTATTAACCACATATTAAGGAATAATAAATATTATTTAAGGAGGCGTAATAATGGATAAAAGAACAGAACAATTAGCCAAAAATATAGTAAATTACTCATGCAGACTGCAAAAGGGAGAAAATGCGCTTATAAGTTGTACGGGAGAAGAGGCAACTCCTCTTGTAAGGGCTGTTATAAAAGAGATTTATAAAGTTGGCGCTAAACCTTATGTTGAGTTTAAAAACTCATCTGTTGAAAGAGATTTTTTAATGGGAGTAACACAAGAGCAACTTGAGCTTATGGCGGGTATTGAGTGTGAAAGAATGAGTAAAATGCAAGCGTATATAGGCATAAAAGCTGATAACAATATATCTGAGCTTTCAGATGTTCCTGAGGAAAAAATAAAAATGTATTCCCAAAAATTTACAAAGCCTTTAAATGATATACGTGTTCCAAAAACAAAGTGGGTAGTTTTGAGGTATCCAACATATGCCATGGCACAGTCAGCGCAAATGAGTTTTGAGGCTTTTGAAGATTATTTTTATAATGTATGTAATGTTGACTATGATAAAATGGACGAGGCTATGACTCCTCTTAAAGAGCTTATGGAAAGGACTGATATTGTACGTATTACGGGAGGAGAAACAGACATAAGTTTTTCAATCAAAGGAATACCAGCGGTAAAATGCTCAGGAGAGTGCAATATTCCGGATGGAGAGATTTATACGGCGCCTGTTAAAAATTCAGTAAATGGAAAAATAGTTTATAATACTCCAAGCGAGTATAACTCTTTTACATTTGAAAAAATAGCGCTTACATTTAAAGACGGAAAAATAATTGACTGTGATGCTAACGACAAAGAAAGAATTAATAAAATATTTGATACCGATGAAGGCGCAAGATATATAGGCGAGTTTGCTATAGGTTTAAACCCGTATATAACAAAACCTATGAATAATATACTTTTTGATGAAAAAATAATGGGAAGCATACATTTTACGCCTGGAGCGTGTTATGACGATGCGTCAAATGGAAACTCATCAGCTATACATTGGGATTTAGTGCTTATACAAACCCCTGAATACGGCGGAGGAGAGATATATTTTGACAATGTGCTTATAAGAAAAGACGGTCGTTTTGTTTTGCCAAGTCTTTTAGGGCTTAATCCTGAAAATCTTAAATAAAAATTACCACCGGTTAAACCGGTGGTTAGACTGTCAAAAAGTATTTTTTTGTGATTTCAAACTTTTTTGAATTTTTAAACAATTTATATGAGCGGAAATATATTGTCTGCGCCACTGTCAGCATATTTTTTACGGCACTTTGTCAGTGATTTCGCTTTGGCGAAATTCACTCGCTCGGCTCGTGCCCGCATTTCTTTGCGGCACTTTGTCAGTGATTTCGCTTTGGCGAAATTCACTCGCTCGGCTCGTGCCCGCATTTCTTTGCGGCACT
>CATJUP010000116.1 GCA_949743655.1 uncultured Eubacteriales bacterium | reverse complement strand
AGCGAAATCACTGAAAGGGTGCCGCAAAGAAGTGCGGGCACGAGCGGAGCGAGTGAATTTCGCGGAAGCGAAATCACTGAAAGGGTGTCGCAAAGAAGTGCGGGCACAAGCGGAGCGAGTGAATTTCGCGGGAGCGAAATCACTGAAAGGGTGCCGCAAAGAAGTGTGGTTGCTGAGTGTCTGGTGGACACTTGTCCGGTAGAGCTTTGACCGTAACATAGTGAAGACCGAGCTAAGCGAAATCACTTAAAAATTAAAAAAGTTTGTGGATATTTAAAAATAAAGCCATCAATACAAATTATTGAATGAAATTGGGAATTTGTCTAAAACTCTACTTCCTTTCTTAAAAGAAAGGAAGCAAAAGAATTTTAAACGGAAATTAAATTTCATTAAAGTTGTTTATTTTATTTAGAAAAAACTGCAGTTTTTTAACGCTCTTTTTTTAAAAAATGGTATGTATATTCCTACATAAACAAATTTTTGATAATTATTTTTTCCAACGTGCCTCAAGCCTGTATATAGGAAATCCCTTTCCAGAAAATTTTTCCTCGTACTCGGTCATTATATTTCCCTCAAAATCGCTTTTGTGAAGGTCTAAACTTATGTTTGATAATTGCCAGCCATTAGCACAAAATTCGTTTAAAGAAAACTCAAATAATATTGTGTTATCAGTTTTAAAAAATATTTCTCCATTGTCTTTAAATAATGTTTTGTAATCCTCAAGAAATTTTCTGTATGTAAGCCTTCTTTTATACCACTTTTTTTTAGGCCATGGGTCGCAGAAATTTATATAGAGCCTTTTAATTTCACCAGACTCAAAAAAATCAAGTATATTCTCAACATCGCCATGTATAATAAACACGTTTTTACATTCCGATACATTTCTTGCCGCTGTGGCTGCTATTGTGGATTGACGCTCTATGCCTATAAAATTTATATC
This sequence comes from uncultured Eubacteriales bacterium, assembly GCA_949743655.1. GTDB lineage: Bacteria > Bacillota > Clostridia > Lachnospirales > Anaerotignaceae > Neoanaerotignum_A. The sequence continues at coordinate 15,182 of CATJUP010000116.1, read as the reverse complement.
ACTGTTTAAAATAGCGTTTTGAGATATAAAGCGACCTTTTCCACAACCGATTTCTAAATATATTGGATTGTTGTTGCCAAAAAGTTCATTCCAATTTCCTTTATGTTGCTGAGGATTATGTACAATATGTTTGTTGTTTTCGTATTCTGATATAGTCCACGATTTTTTTCTTACTCTCATTAATAAATCTCCTTTGGACAATAAATATATTTTGTTTATATCTTTATGGTACTATTTTAGCACACTTAAAACAATAATAAAATAATTATTGTCCAAAAGCAATATTCAATATTTTTTAAATACATAAAGCCAAATTATTTATTAATAAATATAAAATTCAATTAATGTTTTTAATCCAATACCCAAACACATAATTGTCGTTTTGTTCGCTGCAGCGCCAAAAATCTTTAAATCCTAATGCGTAAGCATTTTTAACATCGCTTCGGTTAAATTTTTCGGGCACGGCTAATATAATAGATTTTTTATCGGTACTTCTACCAAGCATTATGTGTTTGTATTTTATTGAAGACAGCATAATAAGCGGGTTAAGTATATCTTTTGATTTAATAGGCAAAAGCCATAACTCGTCCATACATACCCTTACCCAATCATATGTGTTATCCTTAAAAGGATAAAGTTTTTCATTATTTTGAAATATATATTCAATACCATATTTTATTTCGGATTTATTTGTGTGTTTAGCATTTTCCTCTTTTTGTTCGTTTAAATTATTTGTATCGTTTTTTTCTTTTGTTTCGTCAGCAGATTTGTATATACTTTCTATCTCTTCTTTAGTAAATATCTCAGCTTTTTCTAACTCATCCATTTCTGTTTTAAATTTTTTAACTATGTCTTTAAATGTATTATGTATATCTTTTTGAGAGGCGTACTCATCATAAATCATTTTGTTTTCTATAGAGGGTTCGATTTTACTTGACATAGATATGTTTTTATTATCTTCAATATCCATTTGTGTTTCGTTTTCGTCCAAAATATCTTCTGCTGTTTCATATGGATTATCTAAATTGTCTTTTATAAATTGTTCTTGCGTATTTTCGTTATTTGATAACTCAATATTTTTATCTGTATCTGTGTTTTGAGGTATAACAACTAAATCCTCAACTTTTTCTTTTACCAAATTTTCATTTGTTTCAATTTTAATTTCTTTAGGTTTTTCAGTTACGGGGGCTTTTTTTATTTCTTCAATATTCTCGTTGTTTTTGTCATTGTCTTTTATGTTGTAAACAAAGCCTTCAAACATTCCCTCAAAAAACTCTTTTTTGCCATATATTCCTATAGCCGCGCCGCAACACAAATAGTTATTAGAAGGTTTTATTGTATCAACATTAAAAGAAAACACTTTTTTAGACGCACTTCCTAAAGATATATATTTTTTAGTTTTGCCGTCATAAAAAATTATAAAAATTTCCCAGTTATCTTTTATATCACGTCCTATAATTCTTGCCTGTGAGTTTTTTTTGTCAATATTCAAAAAAACGGCTAACGAGCCGTCACGCATAGAAATAACATTTTTTAGGCTATCTGTACTCATAATATTACCCCTCCCATATATATATTAATACTATGCTTATAATATATGCTGACTATAATTTAATATGCCGGTTGACAAAGACGTATATAGACAATTATAATTAAACAGATATTTTAGAAATAAAGGAGAATATAAATTGCAGACATTACTTGATTTTTTTATAAATATACTTTCGGGAAAGGTGAACAAAGAGCTTATAGTATTTATAGTTTCGGCATTTCCAATTATAGAGTTAAGAGGAGGAATATTGGCGGGATATGCACTTGGCATAGAGCTTTTACCAGCTTTTGTTATAGCTTTAATAGGTAATTTATTGCCTATACCTTTTATACTTATATTAATTAAAAAAATATTTGAACTGCTTAAAAAAACCCCGTTAAAGTCCATAATTTACCATTTTGAGAACAAAACAATAGCCAAAAGCGATAAAATACAAAAATATGGGTACTGGGGGCTTTTTATATTTGTAGCTATACCTTTGCCAGGAACGGGCGCTTGGACGGGCGCTTTGGCGGCTACACTGCTTGAGCTTGATATTAAAAAAGCGTTTATAACAATAGCCGCAGGAGTGTTTACGGCGGGTATAATAATGTCGATACTGTCATTTGGTCTTTTAGGTGCTATAGGGATAGGATAAAATATGGATAGAATTTCAAACCCAATAAAAACAAAAGAAATAATAGATAAATACGATTTTTACTTTAAAAAAAATTTTGGTCAAAACTTTATTATAGACCAAAATGTGCTTAAAAATATAATATTGTCGGCTGAAATAACTAAAAACGACTTTGTTATTGAAATAGGACCAGGAATAGGAAGTTTAACTCAATTTTTGTGCGAAAACGCCAAAACTGTAAAAGCTATTGAGATAGACAAAAAACTTATACCAATACTTAAAAACACTCTTAACGAGTATGATAATTTAGAAATTATAAATGGTGACGCTCTTAAAATAGATTTTAATGATATAACTGAAGAGCCTTTTAAAATTGTGGCTAATTTGCCATACTACATAACAAGCCCTATAATAATGAGTATTTTGGAAAACAAATTAAATGTAAATAGCATTACTGTTATGGTACAAAAAGAGGTGGCTGACCGTATTAATGCCAAACCTGGTACAAAAGATTATGGCTCTTTAAGCGTAGCTGTACAGTTTTACTGTGAAAGTGTAATTAATTTTATAGTACCGCCAAATTGTTTTATGCCTAAGCCAAAAGTTGACAGCGCTGTAATTACGCTTAAGCCTAAAAAAAATAAAATTGAAGTTATTAATGAGAGTATAATGTTTAAAATAATAAAATGCGCGTTTGGTCAAAGACGCAAAACACTGCTAAACAGTATATATAATCAGGGCGGTTTTGGAATATCAAAAAATGATATATTATTAGCTCTTAGTGACATTGGCGTATGTCCAAATGCTCGTGGAGAAGAATTAACTATTGAACAATTTGCTGCTTTGGCTGATAGAATATATAAAATTAATTAAAAATGTAAAGCATTGAGTGTTTATTACTCAATGCTTTTTGTTAATAGTGTATTATTTAATAAATTCTCAACATAATCATAGTCCTCGTATAAATTTGGGTTATCCCATTTTTTTCTAACTGTTTTAAGTAATTCTTTGGCTTTTTCAAGCTGACCATTTTGTATATAAGCAAATATATCTATAATAGCTAAACTTCCGCCGTAATAATCGCTTTTTTTAAAAGGTTCAAAATACTTTTGGCTTGAATTGTATAATTTCATGGCTTTAGAGTTTTGAGAAGTATAAAAATAGCATATGCAAAGGTTTAATCGACAGACTATATCAAATGAACTTTTAAGCGGCTGATTTTGAAGTTCTTCTAAAATTTCTATAGCCTTGTCAAATTGTTTTAATTTGCAGTAGCCTGCGGTAAGATTTAATTTAAAATACGTTTTTAAATTTTTACTTTTAGCGTTTTTAAGTAACTCTTGCACAATGTTTATATATTCTTGTGTTTTGCCTTCTTCTAAAAGTGAAAGCGCTTTTTTCATTTTAGTTTGATATTTGTTTGTGTATAGCACGTTAAATAAAACGGCGCCTAATACAACAGCTACACCACCAATTATATAAAATTTCCAAAAAATTCCGCCGTCTATATTTAATGTTTCTTTTATAATAAGCAATAATATTCCAATACATACTCCAATTATAACAACGGTTATATAACGTTTCATAAAAACTCACCCTCAATTTATATTATTTAAGTCTATGTTTTTTGTGTAGGCTATAGCCAAAGCACCATCTCCTATGTGGCAAGCAACGCTTAAAGACAATGGGTCTGTAACAACAGACTGTAATGGGAATAATTCCTCAATTTCTTTTTTAAATTCTAAAGCCTCGCTTTTATCTGTTCCGCTGTAAGCTATGTGTAGTGATATATCTGTAGATTTAAAGCGGTTTTCAATATCGTCATTTATGGCAGAAATCATTATTTTTTTAGCTAATTTTTTTGTTCTGGCTTTCGAGAATGAGTCGAGTTTTTCGCCTTGAATTTGAAGTATAGGCTTTATTTTTAAAACTGACGCCATAGCGGCGGCGGCAGGGGTTATACGACCGCCCTTTTTTAAATATTTTAGTGTCTCAAGTGTTATATATATGCTGGAATCGAATTTTGTTTTTTCGAGATACTCTTTTATTGTTTTAGCGTCAAAACCAGCAGACACCATGTTTAAAGCGTCTATAACGGATTGTTTTTGAGTGACTGATATACGTTGGTTATTGACCACATAAACTTTGCCGTCAAAATTTTGACTTAACATTAAAGCCGTTTGGCATGAACTGCTTAAACCGCTTGACATGGGTATATACACAAGTTCATCATAATTTTTTAAAATGTCATTCCAGCAATCAGTTATAGAGGCTATTGACGGCTGTGATGTTGATATATCCGAGCCATTTTTAAGCATTGAGTAAAACTGTTCTTGAGTTAAGTCTATATCCTCATAATAGGTTTTTCCGTCTATCATAAATGGCATTGACACAACAGTAACACCAATTTTTTCAGCCTCTTTTTGAGTAATGCCGCTGTTACTGTCTGTTAATACGGCTATGGTTTTCATTAAAACATCCTTTCTTTAAAATAATAACTAAAAATATATTAAACGCAAAGCAGTCATTTGCTTTATTTTAAAATTAAATAAAATTTCCGCTTAAAAGAGTAGCGCAAATAAGCGGAGACTCGTAAAACTTTGTTTTACTCGTCACATTGCTCCGCGAATTATAAACCACAAGCAAATAACCACTTGTGGTTATTTGCTTTATGGTTTTATAATTCTTCTCCGCTTATTTGCGGACATTATACCATATAAACATATATTAATCAATTAAAGCGTATTTTTGGGCTGATAAACGAAGTTTCATTAATAGTGCATTGCAGGGGCATGTGGCAAATTTATCAATGTATTTAATACTTAATATAGAGTTTTCAATTTTAATACATTTGCTCGCACACTTGAAATATGTAAAATTTAAGATAATACGACTCATCAGCAGACCACAGTATAGGGTGGTCGGGGGATTGAGTACGATACTCAATTTGGCGCAAACGTTTATGTGCGTCTTTTGCGGCTTGAGCTATTGTTTTTGTAAATAGTTCATAAGGCATAAAGTGTGAACAGGAGCAAGTTGCGAAAAAACCATTGTTGTTTATTATTTTCATTGCTCTAAAATTTATTTCTTTGTAGCCTTTTACAGCGTTTTTAACTGAGTTTCGAGATTTTGTAAAAGCAGGAGGGTCTAATATAACAACATCGTATTTTTTTTGTTGTTTCTCAATTTTTGGCAAAAGCTCAAAAACATCGTGGCACTCAAAACTTACTATGTTTTGAACATTATTTATTTCGGCATTTTTAGTAGCTTGATTTATGGCAGTCTGTGAAGCGTCAACACCCAAAACGCTTTTAGCTCCAGCCACAGCGGCGTTAAGTGCAAAAGAGCCTGTATGTGTGAAACAATCTAAAACATCCATACCTTTACATATTTTTTGTATAGCAAGGCGATTATATTTTTGGTCAAGAAAAAAGCCCGTTTTTTGCCCGTCTTTTACGTCAACAATATACTTTACACCGTTTTCAATTATATTAATATTTGTGTCAAAAGGTTTGCCAATAAAACCTTTAAAACGCTCCATGCCCTCATTTTCGCGCACTTTGGCGTCACTTCTTTCATAAACGCCTTTTATATTAATTCCGTCTTTAAGAAGTATATTTTTCAAACTTTCTATTATTTTAATTTTAAGTTTGTCTATACCCAAAGCTAATGACTCAACTACAAGCACATCAGAATATTTATCTACTACAATTCCAGGCAAAAAATCTGCCTCGCCAAATATAAGCCTGCATGATAGTAGAGCATTTTTATCCATAACAGACTTTCGATAATTGTAAGCTGACAGAACGCGGTTATATATAAAATTATCGTCTATTATAGTATCTATATTTCTTGTAAGCATTCGCACAGTTATTTTTGATGCGGTGTTTACAAAACCCTGTCCTAAACTAAAACCGTCAAAATCGTATATTTTTATTATTTCGCCATTATTAAAAGAACCTTCAAAGCGCTCTATTTCATTATCATATATCCACAAACCGCCAGACTTTAAACTGCGCCCAGCCCCTTTTTTTAGTATAGCTGAAGCCGACATACAACTCCTCCTTAATAAGTATTTAAAATAATATTAATAATATAATGAGTATAATAATTTTTAAGTTTCAACTAATTTATATTTTATAGGCTATAACGCTAAAAAACAACAAAAATTTTTGTATGTAAGTAATTAAATGTTTTATTTACAAGGTATAATTTTACTGATTTTTATTGATTAATTTGTTTAAAGTGATAAAATAGCTTTTAAAGAATATTAAGAAGGTGATTTGACATGGTAAATGATTTAACTACTGGCTCGCCAAGCAAAACACTTTTGGCTTTTTCGGCGCCTTTGCTTTTAAGCGCTGCTTTCCAACAGTTTTATAATATGGCGGATAGTGTTATAGCCGGTAAATTTGTTGGAAAAGACGCTTTGGCAGCTATAGGGGCGTCATTTCCGGTTACAATTATAATAGTGGCTATAGCAGTAGGAATGAATACAGGTTCTTCTGTAATAATAAGTCAGTTTTTTGGAAGTAAAAAAATATCACAATTAAAATCATCAGTATATACTTCTATTATAACGGCTTTTGTAATGGCTATAATACTTACATTATTTGGCGTGTTTTTAAGCGGATTTATGCTTAGAGCGCTTAAAACGCCGGCTGATATATTTAATGGCGCTAAAGTTTATCTTGATATATACATATTTGGTCTGTTTTCTCTTATAATGTACAATGTATGCACAGGTGTGTTTACAGCTATAGGTGACAGCAAAACGCCATTATATTTTCTTATATGCTCGTCAGTAGGAAATGTTTTTATTGATATTTTTATGGTGGTAAAACTTAATATGGGAATAGCCGGTTTGGCGTGGGCTACTTTTATAGCGCAGACGATAGCGGCGGTATTGGCGTTTTTAGTGCTTTTAAAAAGAATGAGTTATTTTAAGACCAATGAGAAAGTGGATATATTTTCATTAAAATTACTTAAAAAACTTTCGGTAGTTGCTGTGCCAAGTATATTGCAGCAAAGTTTTGTGTCTGTTGGAAATTTGTTTATACAGGTGCTTGTAAATAGTTTTGGCTCAGACGTAATGGCTGGATATTCGGCGGCTATAAAACTTAATACATTTGCTATAGTATGTATAACAACTTTATCGAGCGGAGTTTCAAGTTTCTCAGCCCAAAACTATGGCGCGGGGCGTATGGACAGAGTAAAAATGGGTTTTAACGCCGGATTAAAAATGCTTTTTGTTGTTGCTGTGTTTGTAACAGTTATATATTTTTTTATGGCGTCCGCTTTAATGGGCTTTTTTGTAAACCCAAACGAAATAAGCGTTATGAATACAGGAAAAATGTTTATGCGTATAGTATCGCCTTTTTATATTGTTGTTGGTACTAAACTTATGAGTGACAGCGTTTTAAGGGGAACAGGCAAAATGAATGCTTTTATGATTTCAACATTTAGTGACCTTATACTTAGAGTGTTATTGTCATTTATACTTGTTAAATTTTTTGATGAGACGGGAATATGGCTCTCATGGCCTTTTGGCTGGATTGTAGGAGCAGGAGTTTCACTTTTATTTTATAAAAAATATATTTTTAATGTAAACACAAAAAATATGGAGGGTATATGAAAAAAATAGCTGTTGTAAATGATATATCGGGTTTTGGAAAATGTTCTCTTTCAGCAGCGATACCAATTATATCGGCGCTTAAAGTACAGGCTTGTCCCTTGCCAACGGCAGTGTTGTCAAACCAAACATGTTATGAGAGTTTTTATATAAAAGACTTAACAACTACTCTTGATAATATAATAGACAAGTGGCTTGATTTAAACTTTAGTTTTGATGGCATATATGTAGGGTTTTTATCGCATTATAAACAGGTAAAATGTGTAAAAAGGCTTATTGATAATTTTAAATCCGAGGGAGTAAAGTTTATATTAGACCCTGTTATGGGAGATGATGGAAAGCCATACGCTAATTATAGCGAAGAATTAAAAGACTGTATTTTTAATATTGCTAAAAGAGCTGACATAGTTATACCAAATGTTACAGAACTTTATTTTTTGTTAAAAAAAGAGCCTGACTATTTTATAAAAAATAATGATATAAATTCTATTAAATCCGCGGCTATAGAATTGTCACAAAAATTAGATGCTTGTGTTATTGTTACAGGTGTAAATATACACGAAAATGGGAATAATTTTTTAAGTAATGTAATAGCACTTAAAGGTAGTGTTAATATTGTGAAAAAAATTAAAGCGTTAGGCAGCTATTCAGGTACAGGGGATATTATGGCATCCATAGTTTCGGCTATGACAGTAAGAGGTTTTGACATAACTACAGCAGTAGAGACAGCAAGTGATTTTATAATAAAGTCAATTAACGATACTATTGGCGATAACATTGACACAAATGACGGCGTTAATTTTGAGAATAATATTGACTTACTTACAAAAATTTAAAGTGTAAAAAAGTCTAACAGGGGTAGGGTGGATATATGGGAGTATAACTCATTTTGCCATTATAATGTGCTTTTTAATAATCAGCATTTTAGATAAAGTTATTTAAAAATATACTGTATGTTAAAATTTTGTAAAACTTATCAAAATGCTTAGAAAAAGCGCCTCTGTGTCTACCGATATGGAGTAGCCGGAAAGAGTTGAAAGTTTATATAAAAAGTGTTATAATCATGCTAATAATTGGAAATATATGTAAGACAAGCTGTAAAATAACACACAATTTTTCGCTGGAACAAAATATATAAACAAAAATAGTAAAAACACTTAATTAGGGGTTGTGTTTATGGAAAATTTAAAAAAATTTATACCTTATATTGTAATTATGGCTATACTGCACTATGTTGTTTTGATTATACCAAGTGTTTTTACTCAAATAGTGGATATGCCGGTAGTAAGCATAATTATATTTTTGCTTGAGCCGGTTATATGTATTTTATTGGCTCTTATATTTGGTATTAAATATGGAATGAGTTTTGTGTATATAGCGTTAATATTTTTGGTTTATGTGCCTCAAATAATTTATTACAGGAGTGTTTCTGTAATTATATTAAGTGTTATATACTTGCTTTTTTCATTTATAGGTATTTATATGGGCAGTACTCTCAAAGCTGTTAAAGAAAATAAACAAAAAAGATAATTAATTATATATAATAAAAAAACCGCGCAGAAGCGTGGTTTTTTAATTTATTTAATAAATTTGTTTTTATTGTTTTTACATAACTATAACAATTATAGGAATAGTAATTAAACAAAGTATATCGGTAGCAAAAACTACAGATACAGTAAATTTAGTATCGGCATTATACTGCTGGGCAAATATAGCCGCTGCAACGCCAGTTGGCATAGCGAATATAGTTGCAAGAACTTTTGCTGGAAGTGGAGGACAATTTAATATTATTGCTATTAAATACATGCATATAGGAGGTATTGTAAGTTTTAATACAGATATTAAAAGAGCGTGCCATTGTGTTAATATGTATTTTAAATTTATTCCGCCTATTTGAACACCTATAATAAACATAGCCACAGGCAAAGAGGCGTTTGATAAATTTTGGAGAACATTATTTATAACAGAAGGAATACGAGTGTTTGTTAAAAATAGTATAGCGCCTATTATTATAGCAAAAGTTCCAGGATTTATAAGAGTTCTTAAATCTATGCCTTCGTCACTTTTTCCAGAATATTTCATTAAAAGTACACCGGCTGTAAATATAAGTACATCTGTAGCCATTTCAGCGGCTGAGGCATAAAACGCGGCTTCAACGCCAAAAAGCATGTTCATTACAGGTATTCCAATACCGCCTGTGTTTGCAAAAAACATTACAAAAGTTACTACACCAATATATTTTTTGCCTAATCCCAAACAAAAAGACAAAACAATAGAAATTAAAAAAATAATGCCAAAAAGCAAAAACACAGCCAAAAATACTTTTAATCCAGATATAAATACATCGTTTGAAAATTCAATTTGCATTGAGTATACTATTACAGCCGGAAGTATAACGTTCATCATAAATTTGGACATGAGTTTAAGCTGATTATCTTCTACAATATTAAGTTTTTTAAATATAATGCCTGGTATAGCAAGGGCAAATATAACAAAAAGAGAGCTAAATACATCAGTCAAAAGTATCATCTCCTTAATAAAGTTTTTGTCTCACTTTAGCAAAATTAATTTAAATATAAAAAGTGAGAAGGAGTTTGAGTGTGAAACTTTTATAAAAAAGAACTTAATTTTTACATAAAAAACCGCGCTTATGCGCGGTTTTATTTAAAGTTTTTAAAGAGCTTATTTTAATTATTTACCGTAAGCTACTTCAAGAGCATTAAGAACATCGTTTACGAGGTCCTTCTCATTTTCAATACCTACAGAAAATCTTAACATAGAGTCAGTAATACCTATAGCATATCTTTGCTCTTTTGTAAGATTGTCGTGTGAGCTGTGAGGTGGATATGAGAATGTTGTTCTATATCCGCCAAGTGTCATAGCGTAATGAGCAAGTTTAAGAGTTCTCATAAACTTGTTAAATTTGCTTGTAGGAGCATCATAATCGTCCTCTTCTGGAAGCTCTATTGTAAGCATACCGCCATAGTAGTCGCCAAACTGTTTGTGAGCAAGTTCATGGAATGGACTGCTTTTAAGAGAAGCATGGTGTACAGATTTAACATATGGGCTTTTTTCAAGAGCAGCAGCTAAAGCGGCAGCATTAGAAGCCTGTTTTTTAACACGAAGTTCCATTGTTCTCATACCGCGGCATGTAAGCCATGATGAAAATGGGTCAGCCTGTGAACCAAGTACAACCTGTAAAGCGTGGCATTTTTTAATAATCTCTTTAGAGCTTATAATAGCGCCGCAAACAGCGTCAGAATGTCCATTAGCAAATTTTGTAAGGCTTATAACTTCAACGTCAGCGCCTAAACTAAGTGGTTTAGCAAGAGCGCCTGTCATAAATGTGTTGTCAACAATAAGTAAAGCGCCATTAGCATGAGCTATTTCTGAAAGAGCTTTTAAATCAGCTACTCCACAAAGAGGATTTGATACAGTCTCTGTATAAAGAACTGTTGTGTTAGGTTTGATATGAGCTTTAACCTCATCAAGATTTGTAAAGTCAATTATGTCTGACTCAACGCCATATTTTCCAAGTATGTCTGTAAATACTTCATTAGACTCACCATATATTGTTTTGTCAGAAAGTATATGGTCGCCGCCTTTTGTAAGAGCTATGATAGCTGTTGATATAGCTGCCATACCTGATGAACAGGATATTGCGTCTTCGCCGCCTTCTGTGTATTTAACAAGTTCTGCAAGAGCTGTTCTATTCGGGTTTCTGTTTCTGTTATAGCAATAATCTCCTTCTTTGTATCTTTCAAGAAGGTCAGCTACGTCCTCAACATTGTGAGCTGTTGACATATGTATTGGAAGCGCCTCTGGATTTTTAGCGGCATGAGTAAAATAAGCTCCAGCCTCAAGAATATTTGTCTCAAAATCAAAATTTGGGTCAAACTCATGTAACATAATTATTTTCCTCCTAATTATACTTTAATATTACATATTGCTTATATTAATTCAGCCGTTGGGCTGATGTAGACAGTATTAATTTATAAATATGTTTTTATTCTCTTTTGTATATTAGAGTACATTTTCTTTGGTATATTATTATTAGTATATTTTTTATCTTTTGTATATTAAACATATTTAATGCTTTTGTTTGTATTTATCAAACCTCACCATATGTAATAAGGTCGTCTCCCTTATTAACGGCAAGAGTGTTTGTAATTATAACCACATGCCCGTCAAATTTGGCGTTTATGTCTTTAATGTGGTTTCCAAACATATCCTGAACCTCAAAAAGTTTTTGACCTTCTTTAATGTCGTCTCCAACTTTTACAAAGTTAAATATCATACCTTCAACGTCAGATTCTGTCCACTCGTGTCTTTTAAAGAACTTTTGTTCAGTATTTATTTTAGGCTCGCCAGGAAGTATATTTAAACACTGCATAACAGTTTTTAAATCTTTTTTATTGGCGTCTACTTCCTCTCTTGTCCATTTTCCAGAGCCGCCTCTTTCAAAAAGCATTGAAGGAATGTTTCTGTCTATAGATGAAGAGTTATAAAACTCATGTCTTCCGCCAGAGTTCATTCTCCATTTAAAACTAAGGTGTTTAGCTATTTCGGCAGCGAATTTGTTGTTTTCAGATTCTTTTGGAGCACAAGCTATTACACAAGCCTCAAGCTCCTCTACCATGTCGCCGCTGTGTATATCTACATGAAAATCACTTTTAGCCACAAACTCATCCATAAGGAAAAGACATAATTTATCGGCTAATGTGCCGTTAGGGTCTCCAGGGAAAAGCCTGTTAAGATTTTTGCGTTTAGGGTCTTCAGGCATAACATATGTTTGACGCTCTAAAAAGCCGCTCATGTTAATTTCGTGAGTAAGTATAATAGCTCCAGAAACATCTTTAGGGTCAATTTCTTTAGCAAGCTCAACTACAGTAAGTACACCTGGATACTCACAGCCATGAATACCAGCGGATGCTAAAATTGTTTTTCCATCATTAGCACCATTTATAATTGTTATAGGAAATTTACATTCCGTTCCAGGAACTGTTACATACTGAGAAACTTTTTGACCAGAAGCAACTGTAATACCGCCTAAAGTTATGCTGTTTTTCATAAATTGTTCATCCTCCCTAGTTGTTAAACAAATACTTAATTAGAAGTAATGAAGCAACTTTAAAGTTTATCAAAAACAAACTATCCCATTTGATTTGTCAATGACTAATTTAATGTTGCTGTATTTACAAACAAAATACTAAACCCTATTGTTGCTATATAGTCAAGCTAAAAAACCACTATTTTTAATTAATTTGCACATACAGCAATGCAAGTATTTGTAATTTTATTGCAAATAAAATAAAATATTTTATAGCAATTAAATTTATTTATATATTTTATTAAAAATTTTATATATAAAAATAAATAGATTTTTGATATATGTTAGCAAAAATAAAATTATATTAATTTTTGGTTATAAAAAAAGTAGTATAAATGTTGATTTTTGAGGCAATTATTTTATTCACATTAGTTTTGAAACGTGAAATAATTTAAAATAAAATTTTAATATAGATTATTTTTTGTCACAAAAATTTTTAATGTTGCATTAAATTTTTTAATGCTAAATTACCATATATGTTTTAATTTAGTATTTTTGTTTTTAGATTTAAAAAGTTTCTACATTTATATGCGCTAAAAATAAATTTTTGTAAAAAAGGTATTGACTCTATTGTACCTACACACAATAAAATGTAGTTTGTAGATAAAAATCTTGCCCAAAACGAGCGTTGTTTTGGAAAAGTAAACAAATAATAATTGCAATTTTGAGGGAGGAATTTTAAAATGTCACTTAAAACAGATATTCTTTACACAAGAGAATTTAAAGACGCAGCTTGCAACCTTTTAAAACCAGAGGCTTTTCCTCTTTATACAGCTACGGCTTTTACAGCTAACACACTTTCAGAAATTAAACAGGCTTACGCTCAAGGATATACATATGTAAGAACAAACAATCCTGACCGTGATGTTGTTGCTTCTCAAGTAACAGCTCTTGAGGCTCCTGGTCTTGACAGAGACACACTTGTTTTTGCATCAGGTATGGCATCAATATCAACAACTATTGGTTCTATACTTAAGACAGGTGACCATGTTATATGCAACAGAAACATTTATGGTGAGACATTTGATGTTTTTGGAAAAATGTTCTCAAGATTTGGTATTGAGTCAACACTTGTTGATATGGGCGACATTCAAAACATTAAAAATGCTATTAAACCTAATACAAAACTTATTTACTCAGAGGTTTGTGCTAACCCTACAATGAACCTTATTGACATTCCAGAGGTAGCTAAACTTGCTCATGACAATGGCGCTCTTCTTATGATGGATAACACATTTACAACAGCAGTTTCAATTAAACCTCTTACACTTGGCGCTGACATAGTTATTTCATCAATGACAAAATTTATGAATGGTCACTCAGACGTTCTTCTTGGCTGCATGACATCAACACACGAAATTATAGAGCAAGTACGTCCTATGAGAATGTTATTTGGTACACCTGCTGACCCATTCCCATGCTGGATGGCTATACGTGGTATGGAAACACTTTTCCTTCGTGTTGAAAAACAACTTTATAATGCTGCTAAACTTGCGGAGTTCTTTGAAAAAGACCCTCATGTAATTAAAGTAAATCATCCTTCAGTAGACAGTTTCCCACAAAGAGAGCTTGCTAAAAAATTATGGCCTGCTGGTGACGAGCACATGACAGGTATGATGAGTATTATACTTAACACTGAGGACGAGGCTAAGATTGACGCATTTATGGCTAAACTTAAATTTATTCACTATGCTACAACACTTGGCGGACTTAGAACAACTCTTAATCATCCTTGCACATCTTCACACAGCCATATGCCAGATGCTGACAGAAGAACAATGGGTATTACACCTGGTATGTTCCGTGTATCAGTTGGTACTGAAGATACAGATGACCTTATAAACGACTTTAAACAGGCTTTTGCAGCTTTAGACTAATGAATATAATTTAAAATAAATGAGGGGGGGGGTATATCCCTCCTTTTTTTGTGTATTGAACAGAGATGTTTGAGACGTTAGAGGCTTAAATATTTAAAACATTAAAACATTGAGACTAAACTCTACAAACTTTTTGAAAAATTGTCAGTGATTTCTGTTAAAGCAGAAATTCGCCTTACGGCGGTCTTCACTCCGTTACGGTCAAAGCTCTGCTTAACGAGTGTCATTGACACTCAGCAACGCACTTCTTTTGTGGCACTCTTTCAGTGATTTCGCTCCCGCGAAATTCACTTGCTCCGCTCGTGCCCGCATTTCTTTGCGGCACTCTTTCAGTGATTTCGCTCCCGCGAAATTCACTTGCTCCGCTCGTGCCCGCACTTCTTTGCGGCACTCTT
>CATJUP010000115.1 GCA_949743655.1 uncultured Eubacteriales bacterium | reverse complement strand
CTTTTATTCTTCCGCAAATAATTATTCCATCCGAATTAAAAGCGTGTTTGTCAATATGTACATCAACTTCTTCGGGGCGAATATCCCCTACTGTTGTGTGACCAACAACAACGGTTTCCATTGATGATTTTATAGGACAGCCTATTGAATTTTCGGTTACGCCAAGTGATGAGAGTATTTCAAGCTGACCCTCGGCTGTTCCGCCGCCATGGCTGCCCATAGCCGGAACAACAAATGGGTTAGCGCCTTTTGATTTGCAAAAATCGGCTATAGTTTTTATAATCAAAGGAATATTGCTTATTCCACGGCTTCCGCATGTTATACATATATTCATACCAGGTTTAATTTTAGAGGCAAAACTCTCATTACTAAACTGTGATATTATTGTATTTGGAATATCATGTATTTCTATTTTAGGACGTTCAAATTTTTGATGAACTTTGACCATTTTGGGTATTTTAGTATCTTTTAACATATTAGTAATTACTCTTTCAGCCATATTATAATCTCTCCTTTTAATTGTTTTTGACTCCTATATATTTAAGAGACTATTTATAAAAATACTTGTGACTATAAAATGTATTTGTTGACTAAGTTTAATTAATTAAATTCCAGCCGCACCAAAAAGTTTAGGTACAAATAATGATATTTCTGGTATATAAGTAATAAGCATAAGAGCTATAAGTGTAGCCACAAGTAATGGCAAAAGAGCTTTTACAATATCGCTTATACTTATTTTGGCTATATTGCAAGCAACAAAAAGGTCAAGACCTACTGGAGGAGTTATAAGACCTATAGCGAGATTTACAACCATTATTATTCCAAAATGAAGAGGATTTACACCAACCGCTTTGGCAAGTGGAAGGAGAAGTGGAACAAGAACAATAATGGCAGAACTTGCGTCCAAAAAACATCCAGCAATTAAAAGAAGTATGTTTATAAGAAGAAGTATTATAATTTTGTTATTTGTAGCGGAGCTTACAAAATTTGTGAGTGCTGCTGGAACGCCTTGGCTTACTATTACATAAGAAAACGCTGACGCACCCATTATTATAAATAGTACAGTTGCGGAACCTATAGCCGCTTTAACGAGCATTTTAGGAACATCTTTTATTTTAAGCTCACGATAGAAAAATGTTCCAACTATAAAGCCGTACACAACAGAAACTCCCGCCGCCTCAGTAGGTGTAAACACACCGCCATAAATACCGCCTAATATTATTACAGGCATAAGTAAAGCGAAAAACGCACTTTTAAAAGCATTAAATATTGTTTTTAAATTTCTTTGTTTGGCTACGCCTTTGTAACCATGTTTTTTTGATATTACGTAGTTAAGAACTATAAGTATAACCCCAAACAGTATACCAGGCGCAAAACCGCCCATAAACATGTTTCCAACAGAAACCTCGGCTTGAACAGCATATACAATCATAGGTATACTTGGAGGAATAATAATACCTATAGCCCCTGCTGTAGCCATAAGAGCGGCGGCGTATCTTTTATCGTATCCAGCACTGCTCATAGCTGGAATAAGTATACCGCCAAGAGCGGCAACAGTAGCTGGACCAGAACCGGATATAGCCGCAAAAAACATACTTGTTACTATAGCTACAACGCCAAGACCGCCAGGAACAGAACCAACAACCTCATCAGCAAAATCTATAAGGCGTTTTGACAGTCCGCCTGTTTCCATAAGCGAGCCGGCAAGCATAAAAAATGGTATGGCTATAAGAGAATAGGAGTCTGACGCGGCATATATCAACTGAGGGACGAGTGTAGGCGGAAGTTTTCCTACAACTAATATTGATATTAATGCCGAAAAGCCAAGACTAACAGCTATAGGTACATTCATAAAAAGAAAAATTACAAATGTTATTAAAATTATTGGCACCATCTGAGACATTTATAACAGCTCCTTTCTTTTTTATAATTAGAGCAAACCTTCTGATATATGCACTTCATCGACATTATTTTTGCTTCTAATATCCTCGCTTAAAACTTGAATTATTCTTATAATAGCTAACAAAAAGCCAATTATTAAAGATACAGAAACATATGCTATAGGCATGCCTAAAGCTATTGTTTTTTGGTTTGTACTAAACTGGTGCATTGTAACGCCAAAAGAGAAATATATAACTACTAAACAAAAAGCTATTGTAACGATATATGAAATTATAGATAATATCTTTCTAAATTTAACTGGAAAAAGACTTACAATGGCGTCTACTCCCATGTGGCTTCTTGTTCTAAATCCAAGGCTTATTCCAAGACAAGAACTCCATACAAATAAACCTCTCAAAACTTCTTCTGACCATGGCATTGAATAATGAAAAATATATCTTGTTATTACTTGAACAAAGCATATTATTGTCATAGTGGTAAACGATATGGACAGTAGAACCTCTTCAATATGCTCAAAAGCCTTTATAAAAATATTGTCTTTCATATTTTTACCTCCATTTTTTGTAAAATATATCCCAGCTAATTTGCTGGGATATACAGACAGTTTATTTTTGAGCTTCTTCTACAGCGGCTATTAAACCATCAACAAGTTCAGCTCCAAGTATTTCCCTATATTCATCGTATACTGGCATTGCCATTTCTTTAAATACAGCCTCCTGTTCTGGTGTAAGTTTTGTTACCTCACAGCCCGCCGCTTTAAATCCCTCAACTTGTTTCTCATCGTTTTCTTCTATAAGTTTGTTTATGTATTCCGCTGCTTCTTTGGATGCTTGTATAAATATTTCTTTGTCTTCTTCCGAAAGACTTTCTATAAGTTCTTTGTTCCACATTATAAAAGCAGGGTCCCAACAATATGTCCAGTCGGTTATATATGGGCAAACCTCGTAAAGTTTGTTTGAATCAATAGCTGCCACAGGATTTTCTTGTCCATCAACAGTACCTTGCTGAATAGCCGTGTAAACCTCCGACATATTAAGTATTGTAGGGTCAGCTCCCCAAAGTTTAAAAGAGTTTACAAGTGACATAGCATCAGGAACTCTTATTTTAAGCCCTTTAATGTCTTCTGGAGTCTCAACTTTTCTTTTTGAGTTTGTAAGCCACCTCATACCATTTTCGCATATTGAAAATGATATACAGCCATTGTCCTCAAGCCATGTCATAGCTTCTTGACCTATAGCACTTTCGTTAAGCGCTTTAAAGCCTGTTTCTCTATCTGGAAACATAAATGGAAGGGCTAATACAGCATATTTTTCGTTAAATCCCTGATAACTAAGACCTGAATGTATCATAATTTGAAGAGCGCCTGTACCAGTCATCTCAACTATAGAACGGTTACTTCCGCCAGAAAGAGAACCGGCTGGATAAGCCTCAACATCATATCTTCCATCTGTTCTTTCATATAACAAGTCACCGAGATAATTAAGACCAAGCTGCCATGGATGTGTGTCGTTAAAAGGATGAGATGCTAAAAGCACTTCGGTTTTAACATTAGCATTGTCAGAACCAGAATTTGAGCCTGAGGAGCCGCTGCTGGAACTTGAACCGCCGCAGCCTGATAATGCCGAAACTGTTAATGTTAAAGCTGTTAATAATGCTAAAATTTTGATTTTTTTCTTCATAAGTTTTTCTCCCCCTTACAGATAAATATGTAATAAATATAAGACATAGTATTATTGTGATAAAAAATTGATAAGAAATACTATGTATATTTAAAATATCATAAAATACATACTATGTCAATGGAACAATGCTGTGTGGTAAAACTTTGTTAAAAACATATAAATTTTATTGTAAAATTGTACAAAAAGTACAATTTACTTATTGATTATAATATGATAATATAAAAAATATATAACTATGCTTACTTTTGAATTAGTTAAGTGATATTTTTAAAACAATAGAGATACTATGTATATTGTTAATTTAATAGTATGTCTGCATAAAGGAGATGTGTTCTATATGCTTGATATGAATAACTTTATACCAATATCAAAAAAAGCCGCTGATAATATTAGAGATATGATTTTTATTGAAAAAAGGTTTACACCAGGAAGTAAGCTGCCTAACGAGAACGAACTTATGAAAGAGCTTAGAATAAGCCGAACAAGTCTTAGAGAGGCTATAAAAATATTAATCGCTAACAAAATACTTTATATAAAGAGAGGTTCGGGGACTTTTGTATGTGATTTTGACAATGAGAGCGATATTGCACTTAATACTCTTTATCCGGTAAAAAACATTAAATTAGTTAAAAATGCTTTTGAGTTAAGGCTTATACTTGAGCCAGAAATGGCTTTTAATGCTGTAAAATATGTTACAAAAAGTGATGTTAATGAAATAGAGCGGCTTGAAAGGGAATGCCGTAATAAAATATTAAGCGGAGAGGCATATAGTGATGAGGATAAAAAATTTCACGCCGCTATAGCGCGTTTATCAAACAACAGGTTGTTTGAGGAACTTATGGGATATTTATACGCATCTATAGCTAATACAGAAGAGGCGCGTAATTTAAGCAAAAAAGAAATAGACACAGCTATAAACAAACTTAACGAAAATGCTATTGTATACCATAAGTTAATTTTAGAAAGCATTATTAAAAAAGACGCTTATGGAGTAAAAATATCTATGGAAACACATATAAACAATTCTCAAAATATTTTTAGTAGCATAATACCAAAAAATGTTAAGTCGTATTTTTGATATTTGAAGTATTTTTATTGAAACAAAAAATTATATTGTTGAAAATTGATTTTTCACGATGTATAATAAAAAATACAAAATACATGGAAGGAATGAGCTTAGTGGCAAAATATGTTTCACTTGCCGAAGAAACTGCTGAAAAGCTGAAATATATGATTTTAACCGAGGAGGTATATAAACCAGGAGAAAGATTGCCAAACGAAAGCAATCTTTCGGATATGCTTGAGGTTAGCCGTACATCTATTAGAGAGGCTGTAAAAATATTGATAGCTGGAAATATACTTGAGATTAGACGTGGTGTTGGAACTTTTGTGAAAGATAACCCGGGTATGTCGTCTAATTTATTTGATATGATTTATTTAAGTGATAAAAAACGTGATTTAAAAGACTCACTTAATTTAAGACTTATATTAGAACCAGCTATGATTAAAAATACTATAAATTTGGCTACCGCTGACGAGCTTGAAAAAATATTTTTTTATGAGGAGGAATGCAGAAACGCTTTAATTAATGATGAAAGTTATTTTGAACTTGATACTAAATTTCATGAGGCTTTAGCCATGTCTTCTCACAATAAAATATTTGAACAGCTTACACCGCTACTTCACCAGTCTATATCAATAATAAACCATTCTATTAAAGATGAAGCTATTATAAGCGCGTTTAGTGAAAATGCGTTAATTTATCATAAAAAAATAATTGATTGTATTAAAAACAAAGATATTGTTGGAGCGGAAATATACACAAGAATACATGTTTATAACGCTTTTAAAATAATAAATATTTTATATTTTTATTTTATCCCTATCCACGGGGGGGGGTATTTGGAAAGTACATTAAAATGAACAATAAATTTTATTGATATTTAAAAAATTTACTTGAAATATTTTTTGTGTGTGATATAATCATCATTAAATTTAATTTTTAAAGTATACATATTTTATTTAAAATACGTATAACTATTTGAATTTTAAAATAATATATATTAAAATGGTGTTGATAAAAACTAAGCCTTTGTAACTGCAAAGAGAAACGACGCTTGGTGAAAGTCGTAAAGCCAAAAAGGTGTTCCATTTTTGTAGCCGCCGGCGATAAGCCGGAAGGGAAAGCCCTTTATAGCTTTTTTGAGAGGATAAAATTTTTGTTTTATCAATTCGGGTGGCAACGCGGGTAAATACCGTCCCAGCTTTAATTACTGGGGCGTTTTTTATTTATAAAAACTTATTAGGAGGATTTTTTATATGGATAGAGTGTATAATTTTTCGGCAGGTCCTTCAATGCTGCCTATTGAGGTTTTAGAAAAAGCCCAAAAAGAATTTGTATGTTATGGAAATTCGGGTATGTCTGTTATGGAAATGAGTCATAGGTCAAAAGATTTTGAGGACATAATATTTGGTGCTGAGAAAGATTTAAGAGAGCTTATGGATATACCAGAAAATTATTCGGTATTGTTTTTGCAGGGTGGTGGCTCTACACAGTTTGCCATGATACCTTTAAATCTTATGAATAAAAACAATAAAGCGGATTTTGTTAAAACAGGTCAATGGTCTAAAAAGGCTATATCAGAGGCGCAAAAATATGGTACTGTAAATGTTGTGGCATCCTCAGAAGACAAAACTTTCTCATATATACCAAAACTTGACAGTTCTAAATTTGACACTGAGGCGGACTATTTTTACATGACACTTAACAATACGATATATGGTACTCATATACCTGACAGCAAAATTCCAGATACAGGAAATGTGCCTAAAGTGGGAGACATGAGTTCTAATATATTGGCTGAGAGATACGATATATCAAAATTTGGGCTTATATTTGCCGGAGCGCAAAAAAATTTGGGTCCGGCTGGAGTTACCGTTGTGATTATAAAAAACGACCTTGTTGGTAACGCAATGGATATTACTCCTACAATGCTTAGATATGACACGCATATTAAAGAAAAATCACTTTATAACACACCGCCTACATACTCAATTTATTTTGCGGGGCTTGTGTTTAAATGGGTAAAACAAATGGGCGGAATAGACGCTATGGAAAAAATTAATAAAGAAAAAGCGGCTTTACTTTACGATTTTATTGATAACTCAAAATTATTTAAAGGTACTGTTGATATTGAAAGCCGTTCGCTTATGAATGTTCCTTTTATATTGCCTAATGACGAGCTTAATTCAAAGTTTATAGCCGAGGCTAAGTCTAAAGGTTTTGTAAATCTTAAAGGGCATCGCACAGTTGGAGGAATGAGAGCGTCTATATATAACGCTATGCCTGTTGAAGGCATTAAAAAACTTGTTGAGTTTATGGGCAAGTTTGAAATTGAAAATAAATAATATTATAACTGCGCAAAACGCCAAAAATATTTGTTAAAGGAGAATTTTTTAAAATGTACAATATACTTACACTTAATTCTATATCACCAAAAGGACTGGCTAAACTTCCAGGAGAACAATTTAGTGTTTCATCTGATATTGAAAACCCTGATGGTATTATTGTAAGAAGTGCTGATATGCACGACTATAATATATCCGACTCAATTTTGTGTGTAGCAAGGGCTGGAGCTGGAACAAACAATATTCCTGTTGATGCCTGCTCTCAAAAAGGAGTAGTTGTTTTTAATACACCTGGGGCTAACGCTAACGCCGTTAAAGAGCTTGTTATAGCCGCTCTTTTGCTCTCATCAAGAAAAATATGCGAGTCAGCCGAGTGGACAAAAACATTAAAAGGTCAAAATGATATTGATAAAATTGTAGAAAGCGGTAAAAAACAATTTGCCGGACCAGAAATAGCAGGCAAAAAACTTGGAGTATTGGGGCTTGGCGCTATAGGAGTGCTTGTGGCTAACGCCGCTCTTACACTTGGTATGGAGGTAATAGGCTACGACCCATTTCTTTCAGTAAGTTCGGCATGGCATATATCTGGACAGGTGGAACTTGCTAAAAGTATTGAAGAGGTTGTATCACAAAGTGATTATATTTCTATACACACACCTCTTAACGACTCGACAAAAGGAATGGTAAACTCAGAACTGCTTAAAAAATTTAAACCAGGAGCAAGGCTTATAAATCTTGCCAGAGGCGGACTTGTTGTGTCTAAAGATGTAGAAACCGCTCTTGACAATGGCACGCTTTTAAAATATGTTACAGACTTTGCCGCTGATGAGTTATTGGGAAAAGAAAATGTGCTTACACTTCCTCATTTAGGCGCTTCAACGCCAGAGTCGGAAGAAAACTGCGCTGTTATGGCAGCTATGGAGCTTAAAGAATTTATTGAGTATGGAAATATTAAAAACTCAGTAAATTTTCCTAACTGTGAGGCGCAATATACAGGAAAATCAAGAGTAACTATAGCTCACAAAAATATACCTAATATGGTTGGCTCTATTACTGCTGTGTTTGCTAAAGAAAATTTGAATATAGATAACATGATTAACAAGAGCAGAGGGGATTGGGCATATACTATTATAGATTTTGATTCGCTTGATAACAAGCATGACAGTCTTATTAATGAGCTTAGAGATTTAAAAGGCGTTGTAAAAGCCAGAATAGTAAGAGAAAAATAAAAAACTTCCTTTCTTGAAAGAAAGGAAGCGAAAGAACTTTAACTTTTAACTATTGTGTGCAAGTGTTATTAGCAGAACGGATTTAGTTTATGTTTACGCAGAAAATATAAATATCTTTCTTGAAAGAAAGGAGGGAATTAAATGGCAACAATAGCGCCGTTTAAAGCGTATCGCCCTATTAACGATAAAGCCCATTTGGTAGCATCGCCGCCATATGATGTTATTGACTATATACAGGCGAAGAAAATAGCCGACTCTAACCCATACTCATTTTTGCGTATAGAAAAGGCGGAAGTTGATTTTGACATTGATAAAAGTTACTCACAAGAGGTATACCAAAAAGCTGCTAACAACTTAGACGAGTTTATAAAAAACGGGACTTTTATTAAAGACAAAGAAAATTGTTTGTATATATACAGGCTTATATACAAAAAACACACTCAAACAGGAATTGTAGCTTGCACTTTAATTGATGAGTATTTTAGCGGTGTTATAAAAAAACATGAACTTACAAACCCACAAAAACAAAAAGACAGAATGGAGCATATAAAGGCTTGCGGTGCCAACACTGGTCCTATACTTATGGCTTATAAAAATAATAAAAATATAAGTGACATAATAGAAAATGAGACAATTAAGAAGCCTGTATATAATTTTACTGACAGTGATAATGTAAGGCATATTGTTTGGGTAATAAATGAGGATGATATAATACAAAAAATTGTGAGAGAGTTTGAGGCTGTTAATAATTTTTATATAGCTGATGGACATCATCGCAGTGCAGCCGCGGCTGAAATTTACAAACAAAATCCTAATAATGATAAAATGAAATATTGTATGTCGGTGCTTTTTGAAGCTGATGAACTAAATATATTGGGTTATCACAGGCTTGTTACTGACATAGGAAACATAAGTGAAAATGAGTTGTTTGAGAAAATATCACAAAGATTTTATATTATGCCATATAACAAAAACAATGGTTTTGAGCCTATAATGCCAAGACAGTTTGGAATGTTTTTTAACAACAGGTGGTATATTCTTAACGCCATAGACGAGTTTATACCTAATGACATAGTACAAAGCCTTGATGTTTCTATTATATATAACAATATACTTTTGCCTGTATTTGGAATAAATGATGTACGAAATGATAAAAGGCTATTAACTGTTGGCGGAAAGAATGGCATATTTGAAATTGAGAAAGCTGTTATAACAGGAATGGCTAAAATAGGTTTTGCGCTTTATCCTGTGTCAATGAGTGAGATAATGAGTGTTTCTGACACTAAAAATATAATGCCGCCAAAAACAACATGGTTTGAGCCTAAACTTAAAAGCGGATTGTTTGTGCGTAAATTTTAAATAAAAAGTTAGTGGGATTGTTTTTATCCCACTAATCATATATTATACTTTTTCAATTTTCGGTAAAGCGTAGATACGCTAATACCTAACTCAGCGGCGGTAGTAACTTTATCGCCGTTATTTTTTATTAATTTTTCGGCTATTATATTTTTTTTAATATCATCAATGCGGTTTGAGACTTTTTGCTCTTGTATGGTTATGTTATTTGTCTTAATTTCTTTTGGCTCAGACTCTTTAAGGTTACATATTATGTCTTCAATACTATATGAATATATATCGTTTTCTAACATAAGCTCCATTCTTTCAAGCATATTCTCAAGCTCACGTATATTGCCAGGGAATTTATAATCAAGGAGTGATGAGAGTATTTTTTTTATTTTATTACTGTGTTTTATATATGTGTGTTTTAGATTTTTTTTGTACATGATTGACTCGCTTAAACCAAAAATATCCTCAGGGCGTTCTCTTAAAGGCAATAAATCCAGTCTTAAAACATTAAGTCTATAATATAAGTCAAGTCTAAAATTCTCTTTAGTTACTTCTTCTCGCAAGTTTTTGTTTGTAGCGGCTATAACTCTTACATCTATTGGTATAATTGTGTCACTTCCAACAGGGCGTATTTGTTTTTCTTGAATTACCCTTAAAAGTTTGCTTTGAAATGATAAAGGCATATCACCAATTTCGTCAAGAAATATAGTGCCGTTGTGAGCCAACTGAAAAAGACCTATTTTACCGCCTTTTTTAGCACCAGTAAAAGATGAGTCAGCGTATCCAAAAAGCTCGCTTTCTAATATTGTTTCGGTTAAAGTTGTGCAGTTTATGGCTACAAATGGCATGTTTTTTCTTTTTGAATAATTGTGTATACTTTGAGCAAAAAGCTCTTTGCCTGTTCCGCTCTCGCCGGTTATTAATATTGTTGAGGATTTATTGGCGTATATTTTGGCAAGCTCTTTAATTTTTAACATATTAGGATTTTGAGTTATAATATCGTCAAAATGATATTTAGCCTGAAATCCTTTTTTAGCCATTTGAAGACGCATTTCTATAGCGGGTTTTTCAACTTCCTCTATTTCTCTAAAAGCTGATATAGCGCCTATTATAACGCCGTTTTCTTTAATAGGGAAACGGTTCATTAAAGCCGGTCTTTTAAATCTTAAGTCGTATACATTTCTGTCTACAATTCCGGTTTCAAGAGTTTTTTTAAGAAGTGAGTTCTTAAAAAAAATTTCTATACTTTCGCCAATATGGTCGTTAGCATTTATATCAATAAATTCCTCATACCATTTATTGGCGAATACAATTTTTCCGTCTTTATCTATAAGTAAAAAGCCGTTATAAAAACTTTCAAACAAAACGTACATAGCTTGTTTAAAAAGATGATTATTCCAAAGTTTGTCAAACATATTTTTTTCCATAACTAAACTCTCCTTTTATTATATTTTATCATATTTTATTAAAAAACACTAATGTATATAAAAAATTTTGAGAATAAAAAAAATGACAGTTATAAATTGTATAAAAACAAATCTAATGTTTTGATTTTAATTGTGTTAATAAAACAAAAATTAAAATTTATTTTGAAGGGTATTAAATTTTTAAGAGTTGGAGCTATTGATACAATTTGATTTTTTTTAATTAAATATACATAACGGGGGGGGGTATTTTTACTTTTAAAACAATTATAAAATTTTTGGCATGTTTATTGCTATTTATATTGGATATATAAAACTAATATTTTTTTATAGGAGGCGGTACAAAAATAAATGTAAAAGCAAGTGAGTATTTGTAACAAGTTTTGAGGAAAATGGTTTTAAAAAGGGGGATTTTTATGTGGAGTAAAATGGCAAATTTTGCGGATAGGTTTATAGCTAAGTATATACCAGAGGCATTTCCGTTATCGTTTGTTCTTTTAGTGTTTGTAATGATACTTTCGCTTATTCTTACAGACGCTGGTATAGTTAATATTTTTAATGTTACTGGATATGGCACAGCATCGTTACTTTCATTCTCAATGCAGATTGTGCTTAACATGGTACTTGGTTATGTTTTTGCTCAGGCGCCGCCTGTAAAAAGAGTGCTTACAAATATCGCTAAATCTTTAAAAGGAACCGCGAGCTGTATATTTTGGTTAGCTATTATATCAAATATTATTCATTGGATTAATGTTACAGTAGGTATGCTTGCCGCAGCGGTATTGGCTAATGAAGTTATTAGAAATAACAAAGAGGTTAAACCAGGACTTGTTGTGGCGGCAGCTTATGCGGGTATGATACCTTCGGCTATAGGTTTTAGCCCAGCTATTATAAGTCAGGTAGCATCACCAGGACATACTTTTGAAGAGGCTATAGGTATTATTCCAAGGAGTCTTACTTCTATGAACCCGGCTGTTTTAGGTCTTTCGGTAGTGCTTGTTGTGGGTATGGCTATTGTGTTTGCTCTTATGGCGCCAAAAAGTTACGATAATCCTCTTTATGTAGGTGAGAGCACAGTTGTTGAAAACGAAGGCTATGATGAGGACGAGAGTGAATATAAAAAAGACGCGTCAGGTGTTGTAAGATTTATTGAAAGTGGAAGTATTTGGGCATATATATGTGGCATAATTGTTATATTAGGCGGCATAGCATGGTTTGTTGTAGGAAAATGTGGTGTTACATTTGACTGGATTAACTGTATGCTTTTTGGTCTTTCAATATTCTTTTGGGGAGACTTTACAAAGTGCGGAAAATGTATAGCTAACGCTTGTAAGTCAATGTGGGGAGTTGTAGCATGCTATCCTATATATGCTACAATTATGAAACTTATGACAGATACAGGTTTGGCAGGTGTAATGAGTACATGGATTGCTTCTGTTTCAACAACAGATACACTTCCAGCATTCGCTTATATTTCGGCAGGACTTGTAAATATATTTGTACCTTCAGCAGGCGGACAATGGGTAGTACAAGCACCATTTATGATACCAGCGGCACAGCAGCTTGGTACAGCGGCATGGAAAATAGTTATTCCTGTGGCTCTTGGAGACTGCTGGACAAATATGCTTCAACCGTTTTGGGCTATACCAATACTTGGAATATGCCGTGTAAAAGTTAAAGAAATGATACCATTTACATTTGCTATTACAGTATTTACAGGTATTGTTGGTATATTGTGGTTTGCTCTTGTATTTAGGTTCTTTTAGTTAATTAAATAATTCTCACGGCTCTTAGAGACGTGAGATTATATATATAAAAAATAAACGCAATTAATTTTTGAAATAAGAATTTTTTAAAATGGGGGACTATTATGCTGCCAAAAAATGTGGAATATATTGATTTATCTCAAACAATAGAAAATGGTATGCCTCTTGCGGGAGTTTTGCCGAGAATTTCTGTTTGGAATTGTCTTGAAAAAAGAACAGGCGACTCGGTAAACTGTAAAGCGGAGCTTATGAGCGACCACACAGGTACTCATTGTGACGCGCCTAAACATGTTTTTGATGACGGAAAAACTATTGACCAATATCCTCCTGAGGCGTATTCGGGAATTGCCATTTGTCTTGACTTAATGGAATGCGATGAGAAAGCTATTACTGCTGACGCAATTAAAGAGGCGGAAAAAAAGGCTATAAGAACTATAAAAAAAGATGATATAGTAATGCTTTGTACAGGTCATTCCAAAAGGTGGGCAACTATACCAGAGGGATATGAATATCTTAAAAACAGACCATGGGTTGACCCTGACGCGGCTAAATATCTTATAGAAAAGGGCATAAAGGCTATAGTTATTGATGTTGGCGGACCTGACCCCTTAGGCGGAAGCAGGCATATAATACACGAAATGTTACTTGAAAAAGATATTATGATAATAGAAAGCGTAACAAATCTTTGGAAGATTATAAATAAAGAAGTATTTCTTTGCTGTTTTCCATTAAAAATTGGAGGAGGAACAGGAGCGCCGGCAAGAGCAGTGGCTATGGTTGACAAAGATTGAGTTTAAATAAAAATCCCGTAAAATCGGGATTTTTCTATAATAAATTTTTATTATATTTTATCAAATTTTATTAGTTTTAATAAAAATTTTGAGAATATTATAAAAGATGGATTAAATAGTGTAATAAATATAAAAAAATATTGCAGCAAATTGAGTTTATAAAATAGTTGTTATGATTTATATTGCTTATTAAACGCTAAAAATTAGTTGTTTTAAATATAATTATATATTTTTGGCACGATTATTGCTGTTTAATATGTTATAACAAGAATATTATCATTTAAAATAAATTTAATAGGAGTGATAAACATGGAGAATAATAAAGGAGCTTTAAGCAATATTACAATACTTGACTTAACAAGAGTTTTAGCTGGTCCGTATTGCACAATGATACTTGCCGATATGGGGGCTAATGTTATTAAAATAGAAATTCCTAATAAAGGCGATGATACAAGAAAATATGGACCTTTTAAAAATGGCGAGAGTATGTATTATGCCAATGTAAATAGAAGTAAAAAAAGTGTCACTCTTAATCTTAAAAGCGAGGAAGGAAAAAAGATTTTTTTGGAAATGGTTAAAAAAGCCGATGCTGTTGTTGAAAATTATCGTCCAGGCGTAATGGATAAACTTGGTATTGGATATGATGTGCTTAAAGAGATAAATGACCAAATTGTATATGTTGGTATATCCGGATTTGGCTCTTATGGACCATATTCGGACAGACCAGGATATGACATTATAGCTCAAGCTATGGGTGGGCTTATGTCTTACACAGGCTGGCCAGAAACGGGACCAACAAGGTCTGGAAATGCTATGGGTGATGTTATTGGAGGGCTTAATGGCGCTATAGGTCTTTTGGCGGCTATAAATGCCAGAACTGTAACTGGAAAAGGTCAAAGAGTTGATATTTCACTTGTAGATGGAATAGCGGCGGCACTTGAAAACGGTGTTGTTAGGTATGAGGCTGACGGAAAAGTGCCTGAAAGAACAGGAAACAGATACTCAACACTTTATCCTTACGATGCTTTTGAGGCTAAAGACGGGGCTTATGTATTAGGATGCGGAAATCAGAAACTTTGGGAAAATTTTGCTAAAGTGGCAGGAATGGAAGAACTTATTACTGATAAAAGATATATTGACGGAAGCAGTAGGCTTGAGAGATTTGAGGAATTAAAAGAAATTATAAATAATTGGTCAAAAAATTATACTGTTGAGGAAGTTGTAGAACTTATACTTAATGCTGGAGTTCCGGCGGCGCCTATATACGATATGTCTCAGCTTTTAAAAGACGAACATATAGCCGGCGCAAGAGAAATGTTTGTTCCTCTTAAACATCCTATAATAGGTGATATGCACGTTATAGGTGATGCTGTTAAACTTATGGGTACTAAAAACGGTGTAAGGTGGGCAGCTCCAGCTCTTGGTGAGTATAACGAAGAAGTATATGGTGAAATGCTTGGTTTTACAAAAGAAGATGTTGAAAAATACAAACACAAGGGAGTTATATAAAAACAAAATATGTTACTAAAAAGGGGGTAGTTTGATTTGAAAGATTATACAGGATTGGTTGTTAATAAAGAAGATGGATTAATGATAATACGAATTAACAGACCAGAAATTAACTGCAAAATTAATAAAGCTACGGGAAACTCAATTATTGAGGCTATAAATGACGCTAATAAATGTGAGGATGTAAAAGTAATTATTTTAACTGGAACGGGCGAGTATTTTTGCGGAGGCGGAGAGGTTGACAATCATCCAGACGGCACTCTTAAAGATTATGTAAATTACTCAGAGGCTTTTTGTAACATACATTATGCTATATATGACTCATTTAAACCTATAATAGCCGCTGTGCAAGGTAAGGCTGTAGCTGGTGGATTTTCGATAACAGAGGCATGTGACATAGCCGTGTGTTCCGAAAAAAGTGTATTTGCTTTGCCAGAAATAACACATGGATTATTCCCTATGATTGCTCTTGCTACAACAGGAAAAACAATACCAAAAAAAGCGTTGCTTAAATTAAGCTATACTGCCGAGGTTATAGATGCAAAACAAGCTAAAGAATGGAATATTGTAAACGAAATTGTGCCAGAGGACAAAGTGCTATATAGAGCCAAAGAAATAGCAGCCGAAATAGCACAGTATAGCGCTGATGCCATAGCATTTGGAAGAAGAGCATATTACGCTATGAATAATATGCCTTTAAGACAGGCATTGGAGTATTCAAGGGCAGCATTATTTGGAACATTGTACACTGATGACGCGGTTAATTTTGGAAAAGCCGTAAAAGAGGGTAGTATGCCTATGGACTATATTAAATCTAAAAAATAATTGAGAGACAGGGGGAATTATTTGTGTTTAATGACATTAAAGTAATTGAGGTTTGCCCACGAGACGGATTTCAAAATGTTAAAACATTTATACCAACCGACAAAAAAATAGAAATTGCCAAAACACTTATGGACGCTGGTTTTGAGGAAATGGAAATGACATCTTTTATAAGTCCTAAATGGATACCTCAAATGTCAGATGCTGAAGATGTTATAAAAGAGCTTAGAAAATATCAGTCTGAAAAGGGGCTTAATGTTAAATTTGCTGTTTTGGCGGCTAACCCTAAGGGTGTTGAAAGAGCGGCACAGTGCGATATTGATAGCATATCATACCCAATTTCAGTAAGTGAAAGACATAACAAAGAGAATGTAAACCGTACAAGAGAACAAAGTTTTGCCGAAGTAAGAGAGCTTATAAAAAAATACGACAATATAGATTTTTGTATAGGTTTGGCAACGGCTTTTGGTTCGCCTTATTTAGGGGAACAAATAGAGGTTGACGAAGTAATTAGAATGACAGAAAAGGCTTTTGAGGTTGGTTCTCACAGGGTTGTTATAGCTGATACGGTTGGAAATGGAAATCCTGAATTTGTAGATAAAGTTTTAACAAAAATTAAAGACTATGTTGATATTGACAGACTTAATTTTCATTTGCATGATACATTTAGTCTTTCACTTGCCAACACTCTTATTGGACTTAAACATGGTATAAAAGTTTTTGAGTCTGCTGCTGGAGGTTTAGGAGGCTGTCCATTTGCGCCGGGAGCCGCCGGAAATGTGGCTACAGAAGACGTTTTAAATATGTTTGACATTATGGGAGTAAAAACAACTGTTAATTATAATATAGAAAAATTATATGAGGCTATATCTCTTATTAAGCAAAATGTTGATGCACCTATAATAAGCCACGCTTATAAGTTTTTTGAGTGCAACCACGCGTTTAAAGCTGAGACTAAGTAAAATAAAAAATAAAGGAGATGTTTAACTATGAAAAAAAGTTTATCTATTATAACTGCTATAACTCTTGTTGCTTGTATGGTATTGGGAGGATGCGGCTCTTCGGGTTCAGCAAATTCGGGCGCATCAGGTTCTGCAAGCAGTAAAAGTGAGGAGTCAAATTTTAAACATAGTTTTACAATAACAACACCTTTGGCGGATACTCACAGCGCTGTTAAGTATTTAAATGATGCGTTCGCTGAAATATCAGAAAAAACAGACGGAAGAATTACTGGACAGGTTTATGCCTCAAGTCAATTAGCGTCAGGACAAATGGCTACAGCTATGGATATGGTTGTAAAAGGCACTATTGATATGCAGTGCGCTGGAAACTCAATATATGGCTCTTATATAAAAGATTATGAGGTTTTGGGAACACCGTTCTTGTTTGAGAGTCATGAGGCGGCAGACAAAGTGCTTTATAATGAAGATGTTTATAACTATTACAGCAAAAAGTGCGAGGAAACAAATCTTCACTTATTAGGATATATGGAAAACGCATGGATGGTTTATACAAATAACAAACACGACATAAAAGTACCTTCAGACTTAAGCGGTCTTAAAATGAGATGCGCCGATGGCGACTTAGTTGAGGCGGCTATGACAAATGCTGGAGCAAGTATTGTATATTTAAGCCTTACAGACCTTTATACATCTTTGCAACAGGGAGTTGTTGACGGGCAAGATAACGGTATAGCTGGAGCAGTATACACAAATAAACTTTATGAGGTACAAAACTATATAACAAATTTAGAATTTACTTATAGCCCATCTGTGGTTGTAATGAACAATGACCTTTGGAACAAAATACCAACATCTGACCAAGATATTATAAATGAGGTTTTGGCTAAATATATGAAAGAGCAAGTGGAATATAACCGTTCTCTTATAGAGCCTAATCTTAAAGAGATTGAGGATTATGGTGTGAATATTTACACACCTACAGATGAAGAAAGAGAAATTTGGATAGCAGAAATGGGAGCGGAATCTCCAGCGGTTAAAAAAGTTCTTGATGAGAATTATAACTCAGATTTTGTTAAAACAATTTTAGAGGCAGCTAAAGAGGCTAACGCGTCTTAATAATTTTGTTAAGCCCGATATAATTTTTGGGGACAAAACGTCCCCAAAAATCTCTATAAAATTATTATAGGCTGTTAAAGAAGTTTTTGTATACTCTTGTTCAGTTCATATTTGTATTTGCATAATTTTATTTGGGTCGAAGTCTCAATATTTTTTGACAGACTTCATAGGCGAAAGTGCTTAATAAAAATGACAAGGAGGGATTAATTTTGCGGGAAAAAGATAAAAAAGCAAAAATGATGCCCGAGGAATATTTTGTGGCTATTATAATAAGTATAATGTTGTTTTTATGTTTTTTTAATGTTGTTACAAGATATTTGTTTAGTAAAACTATTTTAATTGCTGACGCACTATTAAGCAATATGTTCCCATGGGTAACATTTATAGGCGCTGCTGTAACTTGTTATTACAGCAAAAACACAGCATTTACAATGCTTACGGATTTATTGCCTAAAAAGTATCAAAAATTTGTAGATTTATTTACACTTATTACATCGTGGATACTTTTTGGATTTCTTTTTTATTTTGGCTGTATAAAAGTAAAGTCTTATATGGATTATCAAACCGTAATACCGTCTATGAGAAACGCGCCAAGATGGATATTCTCGCTTTGTTTGCCTATAGGTTCTGCCTGCTGTTTGGTAAGGTGTACACAGGTGTTTATAATGTCACTTAAAGGTAAAGGCAAACCTGGTGAAGAAAAAGTTGAGAGCGTTGTAACTAATAGTGACTAAAACGAATAAAGGAGGCGCTGTTTATGAGCGGAGGAACAATAGGAATTATGCTGGTAAGCATATTTTTTGTACTGCTTATACTTAGAACGCCAATTTCATTTTCTTTAAGTATAGCTACAATAATTACGCTTATTATATCCGGTTTTGCACCGGAAATGTTTGCTGACATAATGGAATCGGCGGTAACGAGTACAACACTTTTAGCAATACCATTTTTTATAATAGCTGGAAACATAATGGATAAATCTGGAATATCAAAAAGAATTGTAAGTTTTGCGGAGCTTTTAATAGGCGACATTCCAGGTGGGCTTGGAATTATATCTGTTATTATAACTGTATTTTGGGGAGCTATATCTGGCTCTGGTCCAGCTACTGTTGTTGCCCTTGGACCAGTGTTAATACCGCTTATGGTAAATGCTGGATATGATGTGGCTTTTGCGGCGGCTATAGTAGCTGCTGGAAGCGGAATAGCCATAATAATACCGCCTAGTATAACATTTATTGTATATGGCGTTGTTGTTGATGGTGT
Organism: uncultured Eubacteriales bacterium; assembly: GCA_949743655.1. Taxonomy (GTDB): domain Bacteria; phylum Bacillota; class Clostridia; order Lachnospirales; family Anaerotignaceae; genus Neoanaerotignum_A. Next base: position 10,179 of record CATJUP010000115.1, on the reverse strand, counting down.
TTCGGTAGGAAAGTTATTTGCCGCTGGTATATTTCCAGGAGTGTTAATGGGATTTTGTTTTTGTGTTTATGTGTTTTTATATTCTATGAAACATGGCTACCGTGGAAGAAAGAGAGGTACTTTAAAAGAAATTTGGAAGGCTTTTTTAGGATGTTTTTGGGGTATTGTGTCTCCGGTTATAATACTTGGCGGCATTTATGGAGGAATATTTACACCTACTGAGGCTGCTGCTGTTGCCGCTGTATACAGCCTTATAATAGGTATTTTTGCTTACAAAGAGCTTAAAATAAAAGAATTGCCTAAAATTATGGCTGACAGCGGTTCTAGTACAGCTATGATACTACTTATAACAGCCGGCGCTGGAGTTATGAGCTGGCTTATAACTACAAGAGGGGTAGCGGCTATAGTAACCGAAATACTGCTTGGAATATCTTCAAGCCCTATGGTTATTATGGTTATGATATTTATTGTTTTACTTGTAGCTGGATTTTTCCTTGACGGAATATCAATAGTGTATCTTTTTTGCCCGTTGCTTATACCAACAGTGCAAACACTTGGATACGATACGACTTGGTTTGGTGTTATAATGGTAATGGCTATATCAATAGGTATGATAACACCGCCTGTAGCATGCAATTTGTATCCGGCGGCACAGCTTGCCAATGTGCCTTTGCACGCTATAAGCAAGCAGATTATAGGACTTGTTATATGTGGAATTATAGCAACTATACTTGTATTGTTTATACCTAACATAGCGCTTGTTTTACCTAACGCTATGGGTCTTTAATATATATTTCCCCTAAATACATTTAAGTATCAAAACCACACAAAATACTTGTGTGGTTTTGACACGTTATGACCAAAAAATATTAAAGTGAGTAATAATTATATTTATATTGTTATTTTTTGTTATATAATGTGTTGTTTTATTAAGTCATTAATGATATAATTTGGTAATTAAAATATAATAGATTATATAATATGTAAATTTATACATAATATTATAAATTTTGGTGAGTTTTTTGAAAAGTATTGACTTAAAGCTAACTTTAGAATATATAATTAAAAAAATGCTGTGGGTTTAAATATAGGCTAAATTTTTAATAAGGAGGCTGTTAAATGAAAATTACAAAAGTGGATATTATGATGCTTAAACCTAACATTGATACAGTGGGCAAACAAAGCAGTGCGTTTGATAAGCCACAGTATTTTTCACCTGTGGTTTGCAGAATATATACAGATGAGGGAATATTTGGTGACGGTGAAGCGGCATTATCATTTAACTGCGGTGCAAGTGCTGTAATGTATATGATAAAGGATATGGCTAATTTGGTTATAGGTTTTAATCCGCTTGAAAATGAGGTTATATGGGACAGAATGTATAGACAGTCGTTTTGGGCTTTAAATGGAGGAAGTGTTATATCTGCAGCTATATCGGCTATAGATAACGCTATATGGGATATAAGGGGAAAGTTTTTTAATGTGCCAGTATATACTCTTTTGGGAGGCAAAAAAAGGAGTAGTTTAAGAAGTTACGCAAGTCAGCTTCAGTTTGGCTGGGGAGATGAGTTAAACCCTGCCAAAAACACAAACGATTTTGCGGCTAATGCTTCTAAAGCAGTCAAAGAAGGATATACGGCTATAAAAGCCAATTTTTTAGTACGTGATGAAAAAGGAAACAATTATACTGATGAGGACAGAACAGGTTTTGTTACATCTGATTTTTTAAATACTATTGAAAAAAGAATAAGTGCTGTAAGAGAGGCTATAGGCGATAATATTGATATTATAGTTGAAAACCACTCTTTTACTGATAGTCAGTCAGTATTAAAACTATGTGAACGTATAAAAAAATACAATATACTTTTTATTGAGGAGCCATGTGTGCCAGCACCTGAGACATACAAGTATATAAGTGAAAACACCTCAATACCTCTTGCTGGAGGAGAACGAATATATACAAGACAACAGTATAGGGCTTATTTTGAGAATAACTCTTTAAGATTAATTCAGCCGGATTTGGGTACAAGTGGTGGAATAACCGAGGTTAAAAAGATTTGTGACCAAGCATATACATATGATGTAAGTGTTCAGCTTCATGTTTGCGGAAGTCCTATAGCTGTTTCGGCGGCTCTTCAGCTTGAGGCTGTTATACCTAACTTTACTATACATGAGGATTTAGTTTACAATCATATTAAAGCGTATAAAGATTTGTGTGTTTATGATTATAGTGTTAAAAACGGCTTTATTGATATACCTGATAGACCAGGAATTGGAAACGAGCTATCGGAATATGCTTTAAATACTTGTGATAAAATTACTGTTAAGTAATAGAAATTTTATATAATTATTTTAAGGAGGTTTTTATTATGGGAAAAACATTAGTGGCATATTTCTCATGCAGTGGAGTGACAGAAAAATTGGCAAATAATTTAGCGTATGTAGTTGGTGGTGAAATTTATAATATTGAGCCAAAAGTTCCTTATACAAAAGCTGACTTAAATTGGACAGACCCAAATTCGCGCAGTACAGTAGAAATGCGTGATAAAGCCTCTCGACCTGAAATTGTTAAAAAATTAGATAATATTGATGAGTATGATATTATATATGTAGGTTTTCCTATATGGTGGTATGTAGCACCAACTATAATAAACACTTTTTTAGAAAGTTATGATTTTTCGGGAAAAACAGTTATTCCTTTTGCTACATCTGGTGGCAGTGATGTAGGCGAGACAGATAAGTTTTTACATACTTCTTGTTCTGATAATACTAATTGGCGTAATGCTAAAAGATTTGCTTCTAATGCAAATGTTGATGATATTAAAAATTGGGTTGACGGATTAAATTTATAATTACAAAGGAGGACATTTAATGGCATATTTAGGCGAAGAAATAAAAAAATTAGGTTTTGGACTTATGCGTTTGCCTCAAAAAGACAATGTTATAGATATAGAACAAACAAAAGAAATGGTGGATATGTTTATTGAGGCGGGTTTTACATATTTTGACACGGCATGGGCTTATCCAGGAAGTGAGGATGCTATACGTCAGGCACTTGTAGAAAGATACCCTCGTGAAAAATTTCAACTTGCCACAAAAAATGCCGCTTGGATTAGCTGTAAAACAAAAGAAGATGCTATTAAGCAATTTGAGACATCTTTAAAACAAACTGGCGCGGGATATTTTGATTTTTATTTGCTTCACAATTTAGGAGAGGCAAGGACCAAACCTTTTGTTGATTTTGATATGTGGGGGTTTGTTCAAGAAAAAAAGGCAGAAGGGCTTATTAAACATGTAGGGTTTTCTTTCCACTCAACCCCTGACGAGCTTGAGGAAATATTAAAAAAACATAATGAAGTTGAGTTTGTTCAATTACAGCTCAATTACGCCGATTTAGAACATCCGGCTATTCAAGCGCGCGGGTGCTATGACGTGGCGAGAAAATACAACAAACCTATTATAGTTATGGAGCCTGTAAAGGGCGGAATGTTAGCTAATCCACCAGAAAGTATACAAAAAATATTTAAACATGAAGAGCCAGATATGTCTGTGGCATCGTGGGCTGTAAGGTTCGCGGCTGATTTTGATGGAGTTATTACTGTTCTTTCTGGAATGAGCAATATTGAACAAATGAAAGATAATTTATCATACATGAAAGACTTTAAAAAACTTACCGAAAAAGAACGCCAGATTATAAACATGGCACGTAAGGAATTGAGTAAAATACCTTTAATTCCATGTACAGTATGCAATTACTGTGCTAAAGTTTGCCCTAACAATATAGGAATTTCTGGCTCGCTTACAGCTATGAATTATTTAACTGTTTACAAAGATAAAAAGGCAGCCGCAGGGCAAGAAGAATGGCTTGTAAAAAGGCACAAAAAGAAAAGAGCAGTTGAGTGCATAAAATGCGGAAAATGTGAAGAAGCATGTCCACAGCATATATCTATACGTGATGAGTTAGCTAAAGTAGCTGAAGTTTTTGAGCAGGTTAAAGCGTAAAGTATAAAACATTGATTAAAAATTTTAGCCCAAAAGCCATATATATTTATGGTTTTTGGGTGTATTTTTTAATAAAATAATTAAAGTTTGGTTTTAAATATAAAGTGTTTTAAAAAAATATTGATTTTAAAGAATTTGTCATTTTTAAGTTGTTATTGGTTATTTTAAAAATATACCAAAAGTGACTTTTGCAAATTTTAGCGAATTTTGTCAGGCAAAATTTGCTTTAACGCTGTTTAGCGATAATAATTTTTAACAGCCTGATATTTTTATTAATTTATTATGTATGGAGTAAAGAAATGATTGATATGTCATATCCACTTACATTTACTAATTTTATAATCAAAAATTTCACATTGGGAGACGGCGATGAGTATAATGCTATATTTGAGAGATTTTTTACATCAAACAACAATGATATTTGGAGCATAGCTATACTTAATGAGTATGAAAGCGGGCTTATAACTAAAAATGAGTTTAATATAATTATGTTTATAGCGTCTTTATACAATAATCGCATGTTGTTAAATATTAAAAACGATATTTTAGAGATTGAAATATCATATAAATGTTCCAGATTTGAAGAGATTATGAAATATGTTTTTAAATCAAATTATGACGAGCGAAATATATATAAAATTTTTGTTGAGTATATTAGGCTTATGAAAGAAATAGGTAAAGTTAAAAATGATGTTATACCAGATGATATTTTTGAAAAAGTTATGAGAACACATGTATATAATATTTTTAAATTAGCAGTATACATTATAATTACAAAAGATGTTGCTAAAAGTTTTGAGAAAATGAATACTAAAAATATGTTTAACAAAAATATATTGCCCAACATAAAATGTTATGATTTTAGTTATGATGATGTGATAAGTTTGAGAGATATGGGATATAATTTTGATTGTTCTGATGAGGAAAGACATAATTTGATTGTAAGAAAAATTTTATGTAACTTTAGTGTTGAAAAATTATATAGTGTTTTTAAATTTATAAGCGATATGTTAAAAGATATAAATATTGATAATATTGACCAAAATTTGGCTATAACAAAAATTAATACTGATATAAAGTTTTTAAATTACATAAAAGACGAATTATAAGAGCTTTTTAGATAAAAAAATAGAAACTATCGTTTTGATAACAACAAATAATTGATAATTTCTATTAAAAAATATACATATTTAATGTGATTACTTTATTTATTACGGTTATATAATATTTTTATGCCTGTTAATGTGAGTATAGGGTCATATATGTCGAATATTTTTTTGTTTGGGTCTATTATGTTTGCAAGCCCGCCTGTAGCTATTACTTTTGCGTTTGGAATATTAAGCCCATTTTTTAAGGCGTTTATGATACCTATTGTTTCGCCTATTCTTCCGGCTACTATACCAACTTGAAGGCTTGAAACGGTATCAGTAGCTACAATACTTTTGGGAGATATAAGCTCAACTTTGGGTAGCTGTGCCGAACGGCTATAAAGTTCGTCAGCGCATATTTTTACGCCGGCGGTTATAAAGCCTGTTATAAACTCGTTATTTTCATTTATAACGTCAAATGTATTTGCTGTACCATAATCTATTACTATCGCAGGAGTACCATATAATTCTTTAGCCGCCACTATATCAACAATTCTGTCTATACCGCATTCTCGTGGGTCATCACGTATTATTTTAATCCCCAAATCCATGTCGGCAGAAATGACCATTGGCTGTATACCTATATACTTTTTTATGCCGCGTGTAAGTGTGTACATTATATTAGGAACTACAGACGCTATAACAACATCATTTATAACGTCTGTAGTTATACTAATATTTTTAAAAAGTGACAGAATAGTTATACCAAGTTCGTCAGATGTTTTGGGAGTTTGAGTATTAATTCGCCATGTTTTATATAAAGTATTATTGTTATAAAGACCCAATACCATATTTGTGTTGCCAACGTCTATAACAAGGAGCATTTAATTTTCCCCCTTTACATAATTTGAGGATTTATTAATTTTATAAAGCAAATACATGCCTTTAAAAGACAAAAATGGGTCGTAAACAGTAAATATATTATTGTCACAGTCTATACTTTTAGCAAAACCTCCTGTAGCTATTATTTTTAAATCGCTGTAATTCAATTCTTTTTTAATTCGGTTTATTATATATATTGCCTCGCCAACATGACCATAATATATTCCAGCTTGTATACACTCTTCCTTGTTACGACAATATACACTTTTTGGTTTTTTTAGTTCTATTTTAGGAAGACGCGCGGTTTTTTTATAAAGCGCTGACGCACATATATCTATACCAGGTGCGGTTATGCCGGTTATAAAACAGCCGTTTTTATCAACAACATCAAATGTTGTAGCTGTGGAATAATCTATAACAATAGCAGGTCCTCCATAAAAATGATAAGCCGCTGCCAAAAGTACAAGACGGTTGGCGCTAAGCTGACTGGGATACTCGAAATTAAGTTTTATACATGATTTTGTTTTTGAGTCTATAATTATTGGGTCTATGCAAAAGTATTTTTTTAGTCCGCGTGTGAGAGAATACATTATGTCAGGAACAACAGATGATATTATTATGTTCTCTATTTTAGATATATCTACATTCTCAAACATACAAAACCTGTATATTGTACTTCCTATTTCGTCAGAGGTTTGAATACTGTTAGTAGACATTTTAAAACGATACTTTATATTGTATAATTCAAGTATGCCTATATCAATGTTTGTATTGCTAACATCAAGTGCCATTAGCATTTTTTGTGTCCTCCCATAAGTATAAATTCGTTATATTATATCAATGCGTACAAAAATTTTCAACTGTTTTGAATGATTATGGTAAATTGTATCGAAAAAAATAAAAACATTAAAATATGGGTTTTACAATTTTAATATTTTATTTATATTTTGGGGTTAAAAGCTATGTTGACATATATGGCTATGTTTGATATTATTTAACCAATACAGTAAGTCCATACAGGACTTACTGTAGTATTCAAAAATAGCGAAAGCTATTTTTGAATACTAGGGCGGCGAAGCCGACCATTAAATCGCAAGTACTTTTGAAATTATGAGTAATTTAGATATTTATTTTTTAGGGGGAATTTAGTCCAAATGGACGGAGACAATTTAGGTCAAATTATTATTCTTGTAGTTCTTGTAGTTTTTTCGGGTTTTTTTTCAGCCACAGAAACGGCGTTTTCGTCTATAAATAAAATAAGAATAAAAAATATGGCGAATAATGGTGACAAAAGAGCCGCAGCGGTAATAGAGCTAAGTGAAGATTTTGATAAACTTCTGTCTACAATATTAATAGGTAATAATATTGTTAATATATCAGCGTCTTCAATAGCAACAATATTGTTTATAACATATTTTCCGCGACATGGAGCGTCAATATCCACTATTGTAATGACGTTTATAGTGCTTGTGTTTGGTGAGATAACGCCAAAAAGTATAGCTAAGGATTTTCCTGAAAAATTTGCTATGTTTAGTGTTCCATTTGTAAGAGTTCTTTGTGTTGTGCTTACACCTGTTAATTTTATTTTTTCACTGTGGAAAAGTATGTTGTCTAAAGTATTTGTATCTGATGAGAACAGAGGACTTACAGAAGAAGAACTGCTTACAATGGTTGAAGAGGCTCAGGGCGATGGTGGGATAGACAACGAGGAAGGCGAACTTATAAGAAACGCTATAGAGTTTAACGATATTCAAGTAAGCGATGTTCACACGCCTCGAGTGGATGTTGTAGCTATAGATGAAAATGATAGCAGAGATGAAATTGACCGAGTTTTTTGCAGCAGCAATTTTACAAGACTTCCTGTGTACAAAGATACTATAGATAATATTATAGGTGTAATTAATCAAAAGGATTTTTATAATTCTAATAAGTTTAAAGGCGACATAAAAGATATTATGAGTAAGCCGCTTTATGTTATACCAAATATGAAAATATCAGAACTTTTGCCTTTATTACAAGCTAACAAAACACACATAGCAGTTATAACTGATGAGTATGGAGGTACTGTTGGAATAGTTACGCTTGAAGATATACTTGAAGAGCTTGTTGGAGAGATTTGGGATGAACATGATGAGGTTGTTGAGGAGTTTATAAAAATAAACGAAAATGAATACAAAGTTATAGGAAGTGCTGACCTTGATGACTTTTTTGATTTGTTTGATATGAAAAACGATTTTGAAAGCAGCACTGTAGGCGGTTGGATTACAGAAGAAATGAACCGTTTTCCTAAAGTTGGCGATAGTTTTGTATATGAAAAACTTAATGTGACTGTTACAAAAGCTAACTCAAGGAGAATATATGAGGCTATTGTGCGTGTTAATGATGAATATGTGATTAATGAGGAGAATTAAATAAAGCAATTTAATGTATTTTTAAAATACTAAAAAATATGTAAATAAATTTATATTAATACAGACTCAAGCATAGCTTGAGTCTGAAAAAATATTAAACTAAATATTTAATTTGTCTTAGCTTGTGTTTAAAATGTATAGTAACAGTATACACCATTTTGGAAACGTCGGTATATTTTGTTCTTATATTTTAAATTGTCAAGGTGGGCTATAGTCTCGCCAACGGCAAACCATTTTTGGTGCATAGGAAATTCGCTCCAATCTTTACCGCGCATTGACCATTTCATAAAACTTGCGGTATCGTAAGCACTAAGCCCTGGATTTGATTTTAGTATATTAAAACACTCGTCAAGCCTGTTTTCGTGGTGATTAAGTATTTGTTCCACACGGTCATAAAAATTAAGAGAGTTTTCACGATGTGCTGGAAGAGCTGTTTTTATTTTAAATGTTTTTATTTTGTTTAAGCTATTAATATAGTCTTTGAGTGAATCTCTTATACCAGTCCAAAATGTTATATTAGGCGTTATGTCAAAAAGAACATGGTCGCCTAAAAACATAATTTCTTTATCCTCAATATAAATACATGTGTGTCCGGGAGTATGACCTGGTGTAAATACACACTCAAGTGTATAGCTGCCTATTTTTATTTTGTCGCCATCGTTTACGGTTACAGCTTTAAATGTTTTTTCGGGAGCATAAATCTCGGCAGGATTTGTTATGTGCATATTTACAATTTCATTTTTAGGAAATCCCTCTGATATGTATTTTTTATACAAAGCCTCCCACGAGTATTCTGGACTTTCGTTGTTTAAATAATCGTAATCTATTTTGCTCATGTAAATTGTTGAGTTACTGTTCATTATAAAAGGTGCTAAGCCTATATGGTCTGAATGCAGATGTGTTATAAACAGAGCAGTTTTTGAAATATCAACATTAAGTTCTTTAAGCCCTTCGCTAAGCGCTTTATAACATTCAGGCATATTAAATCCCGTATCTATTATAAGATTTTTTTCGTCTGTTTTTATAACATAGCAGTTGATATTTTTGAGAGGGTTATTAGGAAGAGGAACATAAATTTTATAAATATCAGGGTTGGAATATATTTTTTCGTACATACTTAGTACATGTCCTTTCAATATAATATTACTTTTAGTTTACAGAGACATATTATTGATAAATGTTTAATGCACTTAGTATTATTTATTACGTCAAAAAATTTTTAAGTGTATACTATTTTGTAAACTGAAGTTAATGATATTTTAGCATATTTTTGACGAAAAGGAAAATGTTTTTTATATTGATACATAACAACACATAAAGGAGGTGACTTTGATGATTAAAATAGGTTGTCATTTGTCTGTGGCAAAGGGATTTACAAATATGGCTAAACAGGCTTTAAATATAGGAGCTAACACATTCCAGTTTTTTACCAGAAATCCACGAGGAGGAAACGCTAAGGAAATTGACATTGATGATATAAATAGTTTTTTGGATATTTGTAAGAGCAATAATTTTGGAAAAATAATAGCTCATGCGCCATATACGCTTAACCCATGTTCAAGCGATAAAAAAGTGCGTGAATTTGCTTTTAAAGTAATGAAAGAGGATATGGAACGTATGAATAATTTGCCTGGAAATTTGTATAATTTTCATCCGGGAAGCCATACGGGTCAGGGAATTGAAAAGGGAATAGAATTTATAATTGATTTTATAAATGAAAATGTTAAGCCAGAACATAAAACAACAATACTTATTGAAACAATGGCAGGAAAGGGCACTGAAATTGGCGGAAGATT
>CATJUP010000114.1 GCA_949743655.1 uncultured Eubacteriales bacterium | reverse complement strand
GTGTCGATAGAGTATTTTAATTGCGCTGAGAGCGCTGAAATAGGCGGAGACTACTATATAACACTAAGTTTGAGACAGTACAAGCCATTGCCTAAATTAGAGCTAAAAGAAAGCCCTTACGGCGGGTATGAGATAGAAGAGAAATATCCTACATATGTAACGGAAAAGGAGAAAGAAAGGTTAAGAAAGGTTATTACTGAAGATATAGAGGGTTTAGAGTTATGCGGATTGGAGGAAGTGATTGATAATCCTTATGTGAATAGGGGTGATTTTAAAGTAAATATAGCGTCTACAGAAGAGTTTGATGATGATTACGAATTTGAAGAGTATGGATATATGTTAAGGTTAAATGAGCCTAAACAAGGAATTAAGAGTGAGTTTAGAAACGTTTATGTAAGCAAACACAATGGTGAGACCAATTATTATGTTTTGCCGGAAGAAATGCCAGCGGTTGTAAGCAGCAGCGCGACAGAAACTATTTTAACTATAACGAGGAAAAACATTAAGTTTATAGTACGTATACCATCAGTTGGAAAAAAGGGAAAGGCAGCCTATACGATGATAGGACCAAACATAGATAGAGAAAATGGTGTTGCTATAAACTGGTGCAGAATTAATGACAAAAAAGTTTACATTAATGTAAGTGAGTATGTAAAAATGTACGAAAAGATATTTGGCGGAAAATGCGAATTTAGTAAAGGTGTAGAAGCTGGAAAAAAACTTGATTTTAGTGCGAGAGGCACAGAATGGCTGATTAAAGCCGAGGGGTTTATGTTATATGTATACAGTACAGTTGAACCAGGTAAAGAGTGGACAGACGGTTTTGACTCGACCAAAGACTTAACGTTTGGAATAGGGCACAGTATAAGAACTAAAGAGGAACTTGATAAAATAAGAACATTTGTAGCTACTCACACCAAAAAAGAAATAGAAGCCGAAGTGTACAATTACTTAGAAAGAGATTTGGCGGAAGGAGTGGATACAGTAAACAATTTTTTGGACGAAGAAGAGATATTTTTTAAACGTAATGAGTTTGACGCTATTGTATCTCTTGCTTATAACATACCAAAAGCTATATCTGACTATCATTTTAGAACAGGCATAAGAAAAATAATAAATAACAGCTACACTAAAGATGAGTTACAAAAGACTTTTATGTTTACAATAGGAGATGGAGAAAGAAAAATAGGTTTAGTTAACAGAAGGAATAACGAGGCAAATTTATTTATGAACGCAGACTATGAGCACTACTACACAAATAAAGAAGAGATTATAGCTAAAGGGCTGGATGTAGTAACATATAAAGGGGCTGTATAATTTTATATTATAAAATTTTAGAATAGAGGGCGATAAAATGAAAAGGAAAATAAAAATAATTATATGTTTAGTTTTAAGTATATTTATGAGTTTTGGAACAGTAACTTATAACGCTTATTCGGCGGATTTTCTAATGATTTATACGTATATAACGGATGAAATGAAGGACAAGCTGTATGGAACTTGGGAGGCTAAAATGACCCCAGACAGTAAAGTAGGGCATAGTTTAATAACTGAAATTTCAGGAGCCGCGCTTTGGGACGCTTATATTAGTATATCTGATGAAAAGTATGGGGAAAGACTTTCAAAAAAATATATTCTTTCAAAATTTCCTAAATCAGAGGTAATTAGAAAAATAGCGGCAAGAAAAATGTACAGTTTGATAGGTATGAAACTGATTGAATATGAAAAAATCGCCCAGAAAGATATTTTTAGGGATGTATATGATGAAATTACATTAGAATATATTGATTTGTATGAAAGACCTAAGTATATGTATTATACAGAAACACTTGATGAGTTAGCTACTGATGAGAATTTTTATTTTTCTGGAATAGAGGGAGTAAGCGGGGACACAGAGGCGACAATTATAATTGTGTTCGCTTACGAGAACCCTCGCCAAGACCTAAAGCGCATGTCTATGGCTACAAAATTTATACTTGTTGATGATTATGTGATAGGGGTGCGTCAAGACTCGTTTTATGAACTGAGAAAGATAGATTCGATAGTTTGCTTTTAGATTTAAGTTTACGGAGTGTAGTACATAGGAGTCAGTTTTGAATGTGGAGAAGTTGTAAAAAACAAATATTTTAAAACATGAAATATATTTTTGATTTGTGGATTTGTGCAGTTTTTATATTTTATACTAACTTGGATTTTTAACAAGTAGGAATTTATTTTTAATACTGGATATTTTTTGGTTATTATTAATGCTTGACAGAAAGGACAGATATTACATTTTACTTAACTTTATTTTTGAAATTGAGTATTGGCGTATTGTTTTAGCTGGCTTTTGGATTAATATATTTAATTTTAAAAATATATTGCGTTTTTAAATTTTGTATAAATTACCTAAAAATACAGATATTGTATAAATCGCTTGCAAAAAGCACAACATATAGTATAATTAAATAGCATGGCAGATGTTTATGACTTTATTGAATTATGCTGTATGATGAGGAGATGTAGCAGTGAAGATAATTAAAAGAAATGGCTCGGAAGCTGTTTTTGACCGCAGTAAAATAAGTGTGGCTATAAACAAAGCTAATGACGAGGTTGTTTTGGCAGAAAGACTTAGTGAAAACCAGATTGAGAAGATAGCACTTGATATTGAAAGCATATGCCTTAATATGGGAAGGTCGCCAGATGTTGAGGAAATACAAGATATGGTTGAAAATCACATAATGCGTGAACAGGCGTTCTCGGTGGCAAGAAAATATATTACATACAGATATCAAAGAGCGCTTATAAGAAAGGCTAACTCAACTGATGACAAAATTATGAGCCTTATAGAATGCAGCAATGAAGAAGTTAAACAGGAAAACTCTAACAAAAATCCTACTGTAAACAGTGTTCAAAGGGATTATATGGCAGGAGAGGTAAGCAAGGATATTACAAAGAGAATGCTTTTACCAAAAGATGTTGTTGATGCTCATGAACAAGGAATAATACATTTTCATGACGCGGATTATTTTGCTCAACATATGCACAACTGCGACCTTGTAAATCTTGAGGATATGTTACAAAATGGAACGGTTATAAGCGGAACACTTATTGAAAAGCCGCATACTTTTTCGACAGCCTGTAATATAGCGACTCAAATTATAGCACAGGTGGCAAGCTCTCAATATGGTGGGCAAAGTATAAGTCTTACTCATCTTGCGCCTTTTGTTCAAATAAGTCGTGAAAAAATTAGAAGAGATGTTATTAATGAGATTAAAAGTATAGATATGAATATATCTAATGAAAACATAGATAAAATTGTTGAAAAAAGGCTACATGATGAAATTTGTAAGGGTGTGCAGACTATACAATATCAAGTTGTGACGCTTATGACAACTAATGGACAGGCGCCTTTTGTAACAGTGTTTATGTATCTTAACGAGGCAAGAAATGAGAGTGAGAAACATGACCTTGCTCTTATAATAGAAGAGGTTTTAAAGCAAAGGCTACAAGGGGTAAAAAATGAAAAAGGTATATGGACTACTCCTGCTTTTCCTAAACTTGTGTATGTGCTTGAAGAGGACAACATAACAAAAGAAACACAATATTATTATCTTACAGAGTTGGCGGCTAAATGTACTGCTAAAAGAATGGTGCCGGATTATATTTCTGAAAAGAAAATGATTGAGCTTAAAATTGACAAAAATGGTGAAGGGCATTGCTATACTTGTATGGGATGTAGAAGTTTTCTTACGCCTTATGTTGATGAATATGGAAAACCTAAATATTATGGAAGATTTAATCAGGGTGTTGTGACTATAAATCTTGTTGATGTTGCTTTATCTTCTAACGGAGATATGGATAGGTTTTGGGATATATTTGAAGACAGGCTTAATTTATGTTACAAGGCTTTGATGTGCAGGCATAATAGGCTTAAAGGAACACTTTCTGACGCAGCGCCTATATTATGGCAAAATGGGGCGTTGGCAAGACTTGAAAAGGGTGAAAAAATAGACAAACTGCTTTATGGCGGATATTCTACAATATCGCTTGGATATGCGGGGCTTTATGAGTGTGTGAAATATATGACAGGTCTTTCGCATACAGACCCTGATGCAGAGCCTTTTGCTATTGATGTTATGAAATATATGAATGACGCTTGCAAAAAGTGGAAAGAAAAGGAAAATATTGATTTTAGTCTTTATGGTACGCCTTTGGAGAGCACAACATACAAGTTTGCTCAATGTTTACAAAAAAGGTTTGGTTTTGTAGAGGGTGTTACTGACAAAAATTATATAACGAATAGTTATCATGTACATGTAACAGAGAAAATTGACGCTTTTACTAAATTAGCGTTTGAGTCTAAATTTCAAGTTTTATCTCCTGGAGGAGCTATAAGTTATGTTGAGGTTCCAAATATGCAAAATAATATTGAGGCTGTTATAAGTGTTATACAATTTATATACGACAATATTATTTATGCGGAGCTTAACACAAAAAGCGATTATTGTCAAAAATGTGGTTATGAGGGTGAAATTAATATAGTAAATGACGATGATGGAAAACTTATATGGGAATGTCCTAATTGTAAAAACCATGACCAGTCTAAAATGAATGTGGCAAGGCGTACTTGTGGTTATATAGGAACACAATTTTGGAACCAAGGAAGAACACAGGAAATTAAGGAAAGAGTTCTTCATCTTTAAGGGGTTTTTTATATGAATTATGGTGAGATTAAAAAAGCTGATATAGCTAACGGAACAGGAGTAAGAGTATCGCTGTTTGTTTCGGGGTGCAGAAATCATTGTAAAAACTGTTTTAACAAAGATACATGGGATTTTAAGTATGGAAGAGCTTTTACAAAAGAAATATTTGATGAAATAGTTGAAGCACTGTCTAAAAACTTTATAAGCGGTCTTACGCTTATTGGCGGAGAGCCTTTTGAGCCTGAAAACCAGCGAGTATTAGTAAATGTGGCTAAAGAGGTAAAGAGACTTTTTCCACAAAAAGATATATGGTGTTATACAGGTTTTACTTTTGAGGACATTATATATGGAAAATGTAGGGCGAAATGTGAGGTTACGGAGGAGTTTTTAAGCTATATTGATGTTATTGTTGATGGCAAGTTTATAGAGGAACAAAAAGATATAAGTTTAAAGTTTAGAGGAAGCAAAAACCAAAGAATAATAAATGTGAAAGATACTATTTGTTGTAAAAGCGTGGTTTTGTGCAATAAATAGTAGCTTCATAAATAAAAAATATGCGGCACGTCTAATATTAGGCGTGCCGCAATGTATATGGGTATTTTTAGGATATTAAATCTGGAAAGGCGTTTTCTATTGTTTGAGGAGTAATTTCAAGCACGCCTATTACTGGAATAGTACCTTTTAACACTTTTTTGGCTACAGATTTCCATTTGTCCACATATGGACCTTCTTCAACAAATTTGGCTGTGCCTGTTATATGATAACCATAAACCATATATGAGCCATCGGATATAAATTTGGCATGACATTTTATTCCTTCTCCAGTTTTTACTTTTCCATTACATACGGAAACGGTTATTGTATTATTTTTTTGAATGTTAGACAATGTATTGTTAAGGTGAAGAACGCCTACTATAAGTTTTCCATCTGATGTGGTTTCTTTAAATCCTACAGGGGCTATGTTGGGTTCGTCTCCACTTGTTGATAAATACCACATTCCAGTTTTAAGTATTCTTAATACGCTATTATTTAATTCCATAATTAATTCCTCCTAACTTGATTTTATTATATCTCTTTGTTGTTATTTTTTCCGGGAGTGGTTATTATTGCTTTTTCTGGTGTAATTTCTATTATTCCCTTAAATGATGCTGATGTGGAAAACATTTTTTCTATTATGTTTTTCCATTTGTCTGAAGTTTCACCAGTTTGTATAAACTGAGCAGTACCTTTTATCTGATAGCCAGTCATTCCTCTTTCGTCAGCGACTGAAACAGCTATTTTATTGTTATTTTTGATAGCTGATATTAATTTATCATTATAAAAAACAGGAAAAACAAGTTTACCATATTTATTTATTTCTTTAAAAGGTATTATTGATGATACAGGTTTTGTACCATTAGAACATAAATACCACATTTGTGTATTAAGCATTTTGATGACTTTTTCGTTTAACTCTTTCATAACAATGACCTCCTATTTATAAATTAATTTATATTTTTTGTTTATAAAATTATTATATCTAAAAGTTTTTTAATTGATATAAATTAACAATTTGTTTAGTTGCTAATAAATTTGTTAGTAAATGTTATTGTATTTAATTAACATATTGGTTGTTATGTGTTTTTTTTAAGCGACACGATACGATTTATTTCTACAATAAACAACAAAAAATAAAATTTTATTAATATTTTTAGTAATGAAATGTGTATGTTTTAACAAAATTACATAAATCGTGTTGACAGTTTGCCGTTATTATGGTAAGTTTAATATGGTTTTTAATATAGTTATGGGGAGGTGGTTTATATTGAAAGAAAGAAAATACGTGGAACTTAGTGAGCTTAAGGAATTTTTAAAGAAAAAGAAATGTTCTTACAGAAGACTATCTTATGAGCTTGGGATAAGTATAGATGCTGTGAACAACAAGTTAAACGGATATACTTTGCTTAATATAAACGAGATTAAGCGTATCGTTATCCTCTTTAACATAAAGCCCACGGAAGTTGACAGATTGTTTATTACTAATGGAGATATTGTAAGAGAGGAGGAAAAAGCGAATTAAGTAATGTTTATGCGGTTTGGAGGGAATGCCTGTTGCCTAGAAAAAGAAAAATTAATATGAAAAATTTTAATATATCCGAATACGCTTATAAGGAATTGTTATACTTTTGTATGCAATACGGTGAAAAAAAGAAACAAGTTGAAAATGGATATGGTGTTAGAGCGGTTAGATTTAATATAACTCAGTCTAAATCAACAACATTGTATGACACTACATTTGAAAACGCTAACAATATTATTAGATTGAAAAATGATATTGACATGATTGAAAGAGCCGCAAAAGAAACCGATGACCAACTCTATGATTATATTATAAAAAATGTTTCTTATAGTGTACCGTTTGATTTACTTAGAGTGCCTTGTGGAAGAAGACAATTTTATAATAAAAGGAAATATTTTTTTTACAGGTTATACTGTTTAAAAAATGAGAAATAAAAGGGACACCCAGGGGACGTACTTTTATGATATTATAATAGCATAAAATAATGGAAATTAAAAAACAGGTTTTAAGACATTTTATAGACGCTGAAGAAAGTTTAAACATGTTTATAAAGCCTGTTTTTTGTATGGGTTTGAGTGATTGGGGGTGTTATATAATAGATAATAAAAATTTAACAAAAAAACAGAAACGAATGGCAGATGCTTTAACAAACATAAGTTATAATGAAACGCTTGATGGTATATGTGAGAGATTTTTGATTTCTAAAGAGACGTTATATAATTGGCTTTCGGAAGAGAATTTTAGAAGGTACATGGACTTAATTTTAAATGGAAAAACATTTAGCGCTATGAATAGTGTTTGGAAAAGTCTTTTAAAACAATGTGACGAGGGCAATATTCAAGCTATAAAATTGTACTTTGAGTTAAATGGCAAGTACAAAGGTGAAAGAAATACAAATGAAAACTCGAACTTTATACAAATAATAGATGATATACCTAAGTTATAGAAAGCGTGGGAATATGATAAAACTTAGTGAATTAATAGCGCCTTCTTTTTACGCGGCGCACAGAGATATTGAAAGTGAGAAATATACCCATTATTGGTTTAAGGGCGGAAGAGGAAGCTGCAAATCATCTTTTATTTCTATTGAAATTGTATTAGGTATTATGAAAGACAAAAACGCTAACGCGATAGTACTTAGAAAGGTGCAAAGTTGTATTAGAGATAGTGTGTTAGAACAAATGATTTGGGCCATAGATGCTATTGATGCCAATGATATGTGGGAGAAAAAAATTTCACCTCCATTTTGTCTTATATTTAAGAATACAGGGCAAAGAATTATTTTTAAAGGCTGTGACGACCCCGGGAAAATTAAATCCACAAAATTTAATAATGGATACGCAAAATACATTTGGTATGAGGAAGCAAGCGAATTTGACTCTATTGAGGAGATAAGAAGTATAAATCAATCGCTTATGAGAGGCGGTGAAAAGTTTTGTGTATTTTATTCTTACAATCCACCTCAAAGTATAAGATGCTGGATTAATCAAGAAACAATGAAAAAAAGGAAAGACAAAAAAGTATATTACAGTACATATAAAACTGTACCGGATGGCTGGCTTGGAGAACAGTTTATTATTGAGGCGGAACATTTGAAAAAAACAGACAGGCAAGCCTATGAGCATGAGTATATGGGAAAAGCCATAGGCACAGGCGGAGAAGTATTTAGAAATATTATTATTAGAAAAATTACTACAGAAGAAATTAATAATTTTGACAAAATTGCAAGAGGACTTGATTGGGGCTATGCAAGTGACCCTTTACATTACAGTGTGAATTATTATGACTCTACAAGAAGAAGACTATTTATTTTTTATGAGATACATATTACAGGGCTTAGTAATTTGAAAGCGGCGGAAATGATTAAAACTGAAAACACTGAAAATGGCGTGGTTATTTGTGACAGTTCTGAACCTAAAAGTATAGCTGAACTTAACTATTTTGGTGTGAACGCTATAGGTGCTAGAAAAGGAGCGGGAAGTGTAGAATATGGCGTTAAATGGTTACAGAATATGGAAGAAATAATTATTGACCCTGACAGATGTCCTTTTACGGCAAAGGAATTTTTGGAATATGAGCTTGAAAAGGATAAAGTTGGAGGATTTAAAGGATATTTTCCTGACAAGAACAATCACTCAATAGACGCAGTAAGATACTCAAGAGAGTTTGACATGAATATGGTGAAGGTGAGGTAGAAAAGTGTATGTTTTTAACGGAAACAGATTTGATTAATGCTAAAATTACTGCGGATAGCAGAATTAATGAAAGTGATATATTAAAATATATAATTAAGGATGACGAACAAAGTGAGAAAAAGAAAAAAATGGCAGAGGGCGAAAGATATTATGCTTATGAGCATGATGTGCTTAAAAAGGATTTTAGACAAAGCAATATTTCTGAAAGTTTGGAAGATGGAAATGGGGAAAAAATAAGCAAGTTTATTAATCCAAATAGAAGTAATCATCACAATGTAAATTGTTTTTACAGAATACTTGTAGAGCAGAAAGTTTCGTATTTAATAGGAAGAAAGCCTGTTATAAAAATAAATTACAAAAATGAGAATGACAAAAATAAAGATTTTGAAAAAGCTATAGAAGAGTTTACAAGCGAAAAATTTAACGAGGTATTACAGGAACTTTTAACAGGCGCAAGCAACAAGGGTATTGAGGCTTTACATGTATACTATGACGAATATGGTAAATTAAAGTTTTGTGTTGTACCAGCAAATGAGATTATACCTATATATGACAGTGAGCATGAAAAAGAGCTCCAACAGCTTATAAGATATTATGACACAGTTGTTATAAGAAATGGTAATAAGTATTTGAGAAAGCGTGTTGAGTGGTGGACAAAAGAAGATGTAACATATTTTATTGAAGATGACCAAAAAAATTATATACTTGACAGTACTATGAGACACAATCCATCGCCTCATTGGTGGGGTGTGGCGACACAAGACGGGTTTGAAAAAAGCAGAAAGCCAAACAACTGGGGGCGTGTGCCTTTTATAATATTAAGAAATAATCACAGAGAAACAACTGATTTGGAGGCTGTGAAGGGGCTTATAGATGCGTATGACTTGATTTCGAGTGAGGGTACTAACAATATTTTGGATTTAGTAGAGCTTTATTGGGTTATACAAGGTTATGGAGGAGACACGGCTTCGGCAATAGCTAAAAAATTACAGATTAACAAGGCGGTAAACATAACTGACAGCAGCGGAAATGTTGAGGCAAGGCAAATTGAGCTTTCTATGGAGGGAAGGCTTAATTTTTTGAAAAGGCTTAGAAAAGATATATTTGAGTTTGGACAGGGAGTTGATGTTGACCCCGAAATGTTAGGAAACTCACCGAGTGGTGTATCGCTTAAATTTCAATATACACTTTTGGAGCTTAAAGCAAGCGGTATTGGAATTAAGCTAAAGCAAGTTATAAAAGAGCTTATTGGTTACATGATAGAGGATTATAATATGAGATTTGATACCAATTATGATACATCAATTATTAGTGTTAATCTTAGAAGAAATGCTATTACAAATGATTATGAAACGGTGCAGATGATACAAATGTCTAAAGGAATATTGAGTGATGAGACTCTTTTAAGCATGCATCCGTTTGTTGATGAAATTTCGGTAGAAAAAAAATAAAAAGTTATAAAATGTTTTAGTGCTGAACATTGTAAAATTTTAATTAATACGGTATTTAGAGGGTGGGAGGGCAAAAAATTAATAAGGAGGTGATAAATATGGATAACATGAAGTGGCTATATGACTTATTAGCTGATATTGATAACAAAGAAGAAATTGTTGAGGCTATAAAGGAATATATTTGTGAAAATTATATTTTGAGAGATGATGCCCAAAGTGTTGAAAATGATGAGTACAAGGGTGTTATTGAAAAGTATGAAAAGCAGATTGAAGAGCTTAAAAGAGAAATTGAAACTGAGAGAGCTAATGCCATGCTTGAAAAAGAGATTTTGTCGCAAGGCGGAAGAAACGCTAAAGCTATACTTGCTATTATAGGTGAGGGGGACATACTGAAAGATGAAAATGGAAAGGTTGTGGGCATTAATCTTGAAAATGCTAAACAAACAGCACCATACCTTTTTAGCAGTATAGAAAAAAAGGTAGAGGGCACTGGAGCTACAGTAAGGGGAATAAGAAAAAAATACAATACTGGATTTGCTGAAAGCGCTAGAAAAGCCGCTGGTATTGATAAATAAGGGGGAATTAAAATGGCTAATTCTATTGATTACGCATCAAAATTTTTACCTATAATTGATGATATTTATAAAGCCGGTTCGGTTACTGAAAAACTTGATACAAACAGCATGGCTGATTTTTCGGGAGCTAACGAGATTAAAGTGCTTAAAGTTACTACAACTGGTCTTGGTACATATTCAAGAACAGGCGGATACCCTAAAGGTGATATTACGGCAGTTTGGGAGACTATGAAACTTAGTCAGGAAAGAGGAAAAGAAATATCAATAGACCGTATGGACGATGAAGAGACGCTTGGAGCAGTTTTTGGGAGTGTTACAGGAAATTTTATGCGTGAATGGGTTATTCCAGAAATTGACGCTTACAGATTTGCAAAATATGCGTCAGTAGATGGAATTGGAACAAAAAGCGAGACTTTGACTAAAGACAACATACTTACGGCTATAGACAATGCGGCATTGGCACTTGATGAAAGTGAGGTGCCTATGGAAGGCAGATTACTTTTTGTAAACAGTGACCTTAAACCAGTTTTAAACTCGGCTCTATCAAGACAATGGAGTAATGAGGAAGACGCTAATACTGTTGTAAATAGGTACAACAATATGGAGGTTATTTATGTACCTAAAACAAGATTTTATACTAAAATAAAACTAAATGATGGAAGTGAAAGCTGGGGATATTTGAAAGACGACAGTGGTAAAGAGATTAATTTTATGATGATGTATCCTCAATCAGTTTTACAGGCGAAAAAATTTGTTATGCCTAAAATTTTCTCACCTGATGAAAACCAAAAACTTGATGCTTGGTTATTCCAGTTTAGGCTATACCATGATGCCTTTGTATATGATAACAAGGCTAAAGGAATTTATTTAAGCAGCAGAGGAACAGCAACACCAGCTTCTACATCTACAAAAACGGAGGGCAATACTTGAATAAGGAATATTTTATTGAAAAAATAAAGGCTATATGTGATGAGCCTGAAGTAAGCCCTGTAATGGAGTATTCTGTTGATAGTGCTGTTGAGATAATTAAAAATTATTGCAACATCGAAGAACTGCCAAATGAGATAGAGGCTGTTATATTGGACCTATCTATTGATATATTTAAAAAAGAAAACTCAAAAGATTATGGTCAGCTTAGAAGTATAACTGAGGGCGAAGTATCTATGACTTTTGGCGAGACAGAAAAGTATGGAAGTGAGTATTTGAAAAATTATGAGAACAGGTTAAAACCATTTAGGAGAATAAAATGGTAACAAAAGGTTATTACATAGGCGAAATAGCGGAAAGGTTTTTTAGTGATAAATGTGACGTAAAAAGAGCAATATTTCAAACAGATGAGCATGGGATAGACCAATTAGAGTATGAATGTGTTTATGAAGATGTGAAATGCAGAGTAAGTTATATACGTGATAGTATTAACGAGGAAACCAGAACCGCATCTAAAATAAACCACAATATAAGGATTTTACTGCCGTTTTACTGTAAGACTAAAATTGGAGATATATTTGTTATAAAAAAAGGAGACTGCGAGGATTATTATAAGTCCTCAACAAAGAGCAGAATATATATGTCGCACAGAGAAGTGGATGTTGAGATTATGGAGAAAAATCCATAAAATAAGAAAGGAAGAAAATATGTGGAAGAAAGCATTAAAAACGGTATAGCTGAAGCGCTATCTAAAGAATTTGGAAAAAAATACCACATATATACTGAAAATATTGAACAGGGATTGAAAAAACCCTGTTTTTTTATACTTCTTAATGGGACAAGGTACGAATATATGCCAATGAATAGGTTTATTATAGAACTTGATTTTACTATTAAGTATATGATTGGCAATAAAAAAAATTGTGGTATACATTCCATAGCTGAAAAGGCTTTTGGAGCGTTAAGGCGTATTGAGTGTGAATATGGGCTTATAAACGCTTTTAACACAGAAATTAAAGTATTTGACGAAAGTGTTGATATAAGCGTTACATATTGTATGAGCGCTAAATTTATTGATGATAAAAATGATTTAATGGAAAATTTAAGTATTAAATGATTTTAAATGTATTAAAAGGAGAGTGGTTATATTGGCATTAGGAGGAGGCACTTTTTTAACTCAAAACAAAATACTTCCAGGAAGTTATATTAATTTTGTCAGCGCGTCAAGTTCTAACGCTAACATAAGCGACAGAGGATATGCCGCTGTAGCGCTTGATATGAGTTGGGGAATAGAAAATGAGATATTTGCTGTTACAGCAGAAGAGTTTATAACTGACAGTATGAGGATATTTGGGTTTGAGTATACAAATGATA
Organism: uncultured Eubacteriales bacterium; assembly: GCA_949743655.1. Lineage (GTDB taxonomy): Bacteria > Bacillota > Clostridia > Lachnospirales > Anaerotignaceae > Neoanaerotignum_A. The sequence continues at coordinate 8,033 of CATJUP010000114.1, read as the reverse complement.
AACTTAAAGGAATAAGAGATATATTTTTGAATGCTAAAACGGTTTATTTTTACAGAACAAATGGCGGAAGTAAAGCAAGCAGCGATATTGGAGACGCTAAATATTCTGGAACAAGAGGAAACGATATTTCGGTTATTGTTGAAAGCGATGAGGATAGCTATATAGTATCTACTTACATAGAAAACAATATGGTTGACTCACAGACTGTATTATCGGCAGATAAATTGGCTGACAATGACTATGTAGTTTTTGACAAAGAAGCTATTTTATCTTCTTTGGGTGAAGTAAATATGGCTGGCGGTACAGAAACAAAAGCTGATGCAACAACGCACCAAAAGTTTTTGGATAAACTTGAAAGTGTAAGTATAAACACACTTGGTTGTTTAAGTGATGACGAGATTATTAAAAAACTTTACGCACAGTACACTAAAACTATGAGAGAGGATTATGGTGTTAAGTTCCAGACAGTTATACATGATTACAGTGCTGAGTATGAAGGTGTAATAAATTTAGATAATGATACAATTAAAGATGATGAAGAAAAATATGGTATTGTATGGTGGCTTACTGGCGCATCAGCGGGCTGTGATATAAATGAGAGTCTTATAAACAGGCTTTACGATGGTGAGTACAGTGTTTATACACAATACAAACAAAGCGAACTTGAGGAAGGAATAAAAGATGGCAAACTTATGTTACACCAAAACGGTGATGATGTAAGAGTGCTTGATGACATAAACTCTTATACAGAGTTTAGAGATGGAAAAGATAAGAATTTTGGTGAAAACCAGGTTATAAGACTTCTTGACCAGATAGGAAATGATATAGCTGTTATATTTAACACATATTATCTTGGAAAGGTTCAAAACAATCAGTCTGGAAGAATGGCGTTTTGGAATGACATAGTTACATATAACAAAGAACTTGAGAAACTTAAAGTTATAGAGGGATTTAATCCTGAGGAGGTTATTGTTGAGATTGGTAACGACAAAAAAACTGTAAGCGTTACAAATCCAATTATTCCGGTATGTGCTATGGCAAAACTTTATATGACGGTTATTGTACAATAATTTTAAGAAGGAGGCGCTATTGAATTGGGTCAAATAATGAATGCTAAAGACGCTATTTGCGCATCTATGGCTGAATGTTACATAACTATAGACAAAAAAAGATACAATTTTATGCAGGCTATTAATCTTGAGGCTACTATGAAAAAGTCTAAACAAGAGGTGCCTATACTTGGAAAAACTGGAAAAGGAAACAAATCAACAGGCTGGAATGGAACTGGAAGGGCAACATTTCATTATAATAGCTCTGTATTTAGAGAAGTACTATACAAATTTAAAGAAAAAGGCGAAGATATGTACTTTGATATACAGGTTACTAATGAGGACCCTACAAGCGATGTTGGAAGACAGACAGTTATACTTAAAGACTGTAATCTTGACGGTGGAACTATAGCTAAATTTGATGCTACAGCTAAATTTCTTGATGAGGATTATAGTTTTACATTTGAGGATTGGGAGATACCTGAGAAGTTTAAAGAACTTGAGGGAATGTAAAAAAGTGATTAAAAAGCATTATTTAAAGTCGTTCTAAAATATTTATCATTGTTATAGATAGCTGAATATTAAAACTGATGAGGGTTGTTATTTACTGCCATGCGAATTAAATAATAACCATTCATCAGTTTTATTTATAGTTTAAGGAGGAGAAAAAATGGATTTAGATATATTTTTGAGCAGAAATAAAATAAAAAAAGAAAATGTGTTTTTTGAGGCAAGCAAAGCATTTGTTTATGATGGAAACCCGGCTATGTGGGAAATAAAAGCTATAAGCGGGAATGATGAAGAAGAAATACGACAAATGTGTGTTAAAAGAGTACCAAAAAACAATGGAGGATATACAGAAGAACTTGATTATGGAAAATATCTTGGAAAAATAGCGGCAGCCTCAACAGTATATCCAGACTTATTTGATGCAGAGTTACAGAATAGTTATGGTGTATTTGGTGAGGACGCTTTACTTAAAGAAATGCTTACAGCAGGAGAGTATTTGGCATACATAAAAAAAGTTAAAGAAGTAAATGGTTTTGATACTACAAATAAGGAGTTAATTGATGAGGCAAAAAACTAATTAATGAGGGTAGTTTTGACGCTGTGTGCGCTTATATTACCCTCATTAAATTTGGGAGATTTCCTTCGGAGTTTATGGCATTATCAAGGGAAGAAAAGGCTTTTATAGCTGCTTGTGTTGAGTATGAAAAAGAATTGAATAAAAAAGAGGGGTAAATAATGTATTCGGTATTTATTGATAATATTTTGCTGCCTGTTACACCAGAAAAAATAACGTGGACATACAAAGGACAAAATGACACTGTGAACCTTATAAATATGGAAGAGATAAACAGAATAAAGGTTCCGGGGCTTATGGAGTTTAGTTTTAATGCTGAATTACCAGGTGGAATGAGACCTTATGCAAGATATGAAACGAGTTTTAAAGAACCGTTTGTGTACATATATGAACTTGAAGAGATATTGAATAAACACAAGTCGGTTATGTTTTGTATAAAAAGAGAGGGACTGCCTTATAAAAGAGCGTGGTTTACTACAAAAAAACAGGTTACTATAGAGTCTCTTACAGTAAACGAGGCAGCTAATGAAGGATTAGACATTATACTTTCTATTAGGCTTAAAGAATATAAAATAAAGAAAAGCACTAAAGTGTCGGCATTTGGTGAGATTGACAATATGGTAAGAGAAAGTGACAAAGTTATTCCAAAAGTATATATTGTTAAAAAAGGTGATAATTTGTGGAATATATGCCGGAAAGAACTTAATGATGGAGCGAAATATGACGAGATAGCTAAACTTAATGGCATAGCTAATCCTTCGACAATATTTCCCGGGCAGGTGATAAAGTTTGAGTGACATATATGTTGAGATTGTAGGAAATAATGATGAGAATACTTATATTCCTGTATTAAAAGAAGAATTATATATTGAGACTTACAGAAGCTGCATACCTTCTAAAGCTGTTTTTGGAGTAATTAAAGATGATTATATAGATTTTGGTGAGGGTTCTCAAGTAAAAATACATATTGATAAAGTACCTGTATTTAAAGGATATATTTTTACAAAAAATAGAAATAAAGACGGAATTATATCTGTTACAGCATATGATCAGCTTAGGTATTTAAAAAACAAGGCTACTTATAATTTTAATGGATATACGGTATCGGAAGTTATTAAACAGATAGTAGCGGATTATAGACTTGAGTGTGGTGATATAGATGAAAGTGGTTTTGTTATAAGTGATTTGACTGAAAGTGAGAAAACTTTATTTGATATAATACAAAACGCTATTGATATTACTTATAACAACACAGGAAATTTATATATATTATTTGATGATTTTGGAAAACTCAGTTTAAAAAAAGCAGGAAGTATGACGGCTAACTATATAGCTCAGGATGAAACAGCAGAGAATTTTAGTTATAGCTCTTCTATTGACAGTGGTGTTTATAACCAAATCAGGCTTACATTAAAGGGAAGAAAAGGTATTATTCAAGAGTATATTAAAAAGGACAGTGATAAAATATCAAAATGGGGTGTTTTACAGTATACCGGAAGTGTTGAGGTTGGAGAAGACGGAGTTTTAAAGGCTCAAAATTTGCTTGATACCCAAAACAAAGTTAAAAGAAGGCTAAATATATCAGGCGCTTTTGGTGATTTGAATGTAAGAGCAGGCTCTATAATATATGTAAGGACAAAACAAACGGGAGATATTGAAATTGATGACAAAATGACAGTTGAATACTGCAAGCACATTTTTAAAAATGGTGTACACACAATGGATATGTCGCTTAAAGGCGGGCTTATAAATGAAAGTTAAGGGTGAAGTTTGAATGGAAAGGGAGAATATTTTTGATGAGCTGTACAGATTTAAAGAATTTATAGATGATATACTTATGTTAAGTGATATGACGTGGCTTTACATACTTGAGAAAAATGATGTAGAAGCTGACATATATGATGTTGATATTGATAAAGAGAGATTATTTAAACATATAGATATTTTTGATATTGAGAGTGGATATAATTTATCAAAAACATTGCCTATAAATGATTTAAGTGAGTTTAACAGAGAAATAAAACTTGGAAATTATGCTGGAATAAATGGTTTTGAATATTTGGAAAGTAATGTTAAATATGACTATACAAATATTATAAGACAAAAATATGTTGACAATACTTTTGAAAACAATATTTTAAATGAAAACTACAGTGAGATTTTTGGATATAAATCTAATTATAAGAAATATAAAAAATATGAAAATGACAGTTTTAAAAATGATATATACACTAAAGGGAATTACAAAAAATATAATCGTACACCATTTGAAAATAAATTAAATAAAAACAGTTATAAAAAGTATAATCAAATTGCACCTAATAAAGAAAGAAGTTACAAAAAATACAGCAGTACGACTTTTGAAAGTTTGATTAATGAGGTAATTTATAATAATGAGGAGGAGCAAATATACATTTATAATGATATACTAAAATATTTAATGGATTTAGTTGAAAATAGAAGTTTAAGTGATTTATTTATGAATGAGACAAATAGTACAGATATTATTTTTGGAACGAACAAAACAAATAGTGAAGTTATTAAATATGATTATATTGACAAATATAAATATTTATATGAATTGGCGGATATAGAAGAAAGCGGAGATAAAGATATTTTAGACATTTTTATTAAAAATGACAAAAAAGTCTTTTCTGATTTAAGTAGAGAGTATAACAGTTTGAGTTTTTTAGAGAAAACGGTTTTTAATGATTATAATTTATTGAATTATTATGACAGGTTTAATAAATATATCAAGTATGATTTTAATGACAATTTTAGCAATAAAAACATATTTATGAATGATTTTTATATGGACAGAAATAATGTTTTAGTTTATAGAAATTATGATAAAAAATATGAGAACACTAAAAACGACATACTAAAAAACATGTATAGTTTTAATGAAAAGTATAATATTAGAAACTTTTTGGAAAACAGTAGTGAGACTTATAACAAATATGAAAATAAAGAGATTTTGAACAAACCAAATTTAACATTTAGTGAGCATTCTAAAATATACAATAATATTGATGAAGATAGCATTATTAACTCTATAGCAGAAAAAATTATAGAATATGCTGAAAGTGGCGCTGAAGGAGTACACATATAATTTGGGAGGTGTTTAAAATTACAGGTGAACTGATAAACGCTATAAAAAAAATATCTGTTGAGGCAAACGAGGCAACTGACCCTACGAGAATTATATTTGGTGTTGTAACTAAAACAGAACCGCTTACTATATTAAGTGAACAAAGGCTTACTATTAATGAAAACCGACTTATATTATGTTCTAATGTTATTGAGAAAAGTGCAGAGGAAACATTTGATATATATACCGAAAGTATAAGATGTGGGGAAAGCAGCCATAAACATAAAATTTTTGGGAAAAAGGCTATTTTGCTTAACAATGGACTTAAAGAGGGAGAAAAAGTTATAATGATTAGACTTCAAGGCGGTCAAAATTTTTTGGTTTTAGACAGGGTGGTGACTCAAGATGCTTCCGAAGAGCAATGATGTAAATATATATAAAGTATATGACAGCAAAGCTACAAAAACATATTTTCTTGATTTTAAAAATAAAAGAATATGTGGTTATGTAAATGATAAAAAAGCAATGGAACAGTCTATAATGAAAGTTTTGGATACAAAGAGATATGCGTTTGAGATATACGACTGGAATTATGGTTCTCAATTAAATGAACTTATAGGAAAAAATTCGGTTATTGTGGAAATGTTGGCTGAAAAGTACATAAACGATGCTTTGCTTGCTGATAGCAGAATTGAAAAAATTAAAAATTTTGAAATGGAAAAGGATATGAATGAGGTAAGCATTAAATTTGATGCCATTACAAATATAGGAACTATTAATATAAATATGGAGGTGAATATTTAGTGTACGAAAACTTGACTTATGAGGAACTTTTGAAGGAAAAACTTAAATTAATTGATAATTCCTTTGACAAAAGGCAGGGAAGTATTATATTTGATACTCTTGCGCCTAACAGCGCTGAAAGCATACAAATTTATAAAAATTTAGATTTGCTTATTGACAGAACTTTTGCTGACACAGCAACAGGAGAAGACCTTGAAAGAAGAGTTTGGGAAAGACACATAACCCGTGTGGATGCGACAAGTGCTATTTTAAAAGCAGTGTTTAAAGGTAAAAATGGAGAGGCTTTTGATGTAGAAGAGGGCGAAAGATTTAGTGGAGGAGGTTATGATTATTATGCTGGTGATAAAATAGAAGACGGATGTTTTAAACTTATTTGTGAAACAAAAGGTAATAGCGGTAACAGATACATTGGAAGTATTGTTCCTGTTGATTATATTGAGGGTTTTTTGTCGGGAGAAATTATTGATATAATAGTGTATGGAGAAGATAAAGAAAGTGATGAAAGTTTAAGAAAAAGATATTTTGACAGTTTTCAAACAAAGGCATTTGGGGGAAATATAGAAGATTATAAAAGAATTTTTAATGAAATAAAAGGTGTGGGAAAATGCAAAATATATCCTGCTTATTATGGTGGAGGAACAGTAAGGGTTGTTATTATAAACAATGGGTTTGAGGTTCCAGAAGAGTCGCTTATTAAAGATATACAGCAGTATATTGACCCAAAGCCAAAGGGAAGCGGTATGGGTGCTGTGCCTATAGGTCATGATGTTAGTGTTGAGCCAGCAGGAACGCATATTATAAATATAAGTTTTAGACTTACAATAGTTGATGGATATGAAGAGGATTTTGTATTAGAAGAGGTTAGAAATAAAATTGAGGATTATTTTTTGGAGCTTAGAACAAATTGGGGAGAGGAAAATGATATAACAGTAAGAAGCAGCAGGGTTGAAATGAGAGCACTTGAGGTTAAAGGTGTAATTGATATTGAAAATATAAAACTAAATAATAACCCTGGAAATGTAGTTGTTGCATCTGATAATATTCCTATATTAGGGACGGTGGATAACGTATGAAAAAATATGAACTATATCTACCAGAATTTATGCGTGAGTTTAGAGAGATAAACGAAATATCTAAACCAGAAAATAAAGTTATATATGACGAATGGAAAAGGTTTAGTAATGTTGAGAAAACTCAATGGCTTAAAACAGCGGACAGTGACGGGCTTAAAAGATACGAGGATATGTTTGATATAAGTGGCGGCGGAAACAGTGATGATGTAAGACGGGCTGCTTTATTAGTAAAATATAACAACAACTTTATATACACATATTATAGTTTTCAGACTTATCTTGATACAGTATGTGGCGGTTCGGATGATTATGATTTTGAGGTTATATATGATGAATATACAGTAAACATAAGCCTTGGTCTTAAAAAGAAATTTTTATATAATACAATAAAAGATTATGCAAGATATATTATTCCAGCTAATATGACACTTAATGTTAAATTAAAATACAACAAGCACCAAAATTATATTAATGTTACACATAGGTATATGTCAAAATATAGTCATTTTGATTTAAGAAATGCAGTTATGGAATAGAAAAGCAACCACTAAATTTTGTAGTGGTTGTTTTATTATTGTGATTAAAAGATATAAAACCACTAATATGCAATTAAAGTATATGAAAATTTAAATGTTAAATTATACATAAAGAACATAAGGGAGGGAATATAAAAATTGATATACACAAGCAAATATAAATTTCTCAAGCCAGAACAGGAGGACTATTACGATGTAGATAATTTTAACGATAACATTGACAAAATAGAGAATTTGTTTATTTTGGCAGACGAAACAAAAATAACTCTTGATGCTCTTATAGAGGCGTTAAGTAAAGCTAATGTGGATTATGTTGGTGATAGTGAGGCGTTTGTTGTATCAAGAGCGGTGTTAAGAAGGCTTGAGGGAATTGAATATATAAAAGAAACACAAACG
>CATJUP010000113.1 GCA_949743655.1 uncultured Eubacteriales bacterium | reverse complement strand
TCTTCTAGTTCCTCCAAATAAGATATTCACTCCACATTATTGTGTCTGTTGTCTTAAACGCAATTTTGAGTTTTCTCCTTATCTGGTTTCACTCATATATAATTTTTTAATAAATTTATTGACAAAAGCGACACGTGTGTCGCTTAATTTTACGCTATAAAAATTTTATGTACAGGTGGTAAAATGTCTAAAGGAGAAACTACAAAAAATCAAATAATTGATGAGTCAGCTAAATTATTTGCTAAAAAAGCTATATATCAGTAACAATGAAAGATATATGCGAGGCAACTTCTTTAAGCCGAGGAGGTCTGTATCGTTATTTTGGCTCTACTAAAGAAATATTTATAGCAATGCTCCAAAAAAATATTGACGACAGTATTTATTCTGTTAAAAAAAATATTGATAATGGAGTTCCGGCAATAAAAATTTTTAATTATTTTCTTAAAATTGAGAAAGAGTCTATATTAAGCGCTTATAATGGATTATTTTTTGCCATTCATGAGTTTGCTTTTTATGAGAAAGACCAGAAACATTACTTTGATAATAGGCTAAATACAACTTTAAAAATTATAAGCGATATATTTATTTATGGTCAGCAAATAGGTGAGTTTAAACAATTTAATATTCAAGTTATGGCTAATCACGTTATTTATTTTTTAGACAGTTTAAAAACCTCGTCAAGCATATTTTCAATAAATAATAAAATGCTTGACGAACAGTTCAATTTATTAAAGGAGATGCTCTATTATGAAAATAACAGTATTTAATGGAAGCCCAAAAGCCAAAAACAGTAACACAAATGTAATAGCCTCAGCTTTTTTAGAAGGAGCTAAACAAGCTGACGCCGAAACCGAAAATATATTTTTAATAGAAAAAAATATAAAACATTGCTGCGGTTGTTTTTCATGTTGGTTTAAAACACCTGGTAAATGCGTACATAATGATGATATGACCAAACTTTTAGAAATTTATAAAAAATCTGACATTGTGTGTTTTGCTACGCCGGTTTATTTATGGAATATGACAGCCTGCCTTAAAAATTTTCTTGACAGACTTATACCTATTAAAAATCCAACTGTTGTTGAAAACAAAGGTAATTATGACATGAAAAATAATATTGTTGAGCCTAAAGTTGTTATAATATCCAATGCCGGTTTTCCAGGCGAAAATAACTTTAATATAATGAAAGAAGTTATGAAACCTGCTAAACCTATACTTGAAATATACCGCAACTGCGGAATGCTATTAAAAAGTGAAAATGAAACTATAAAAGAAAAAGTCAAACAATATCTTTCTATTGTTCAAAAATGTGGCTACTATATAGCGTTAAACCAAACTATACCATATGAAATATCAAAAGAGCTTAATATGGAAATATTATCTATACAAGAGTACATAAAATTTATTAGCGGTTAAAAAATTGGACAGGGAAAAATCCCTGTCCAAAAATATTTATATTATAAATTTACTGAGCGTTTTTCTCCGCTTTTAATTTAGCTACAGCTTCTGTAAGTTTAGGTATTATAACTTTAACATCTCCAACAATACCAAGGTCAGCAAGGTCGAATATAGGCGCTGTGTCATTTTTGTTAATAGCTACTATAAATTCGGAACCTTCCATACCAGCAACGTGCTGAATAGCTCCAGAAATACCGCAAGCCATGTAAAGGTCAGGTCTAACGGTTTTACCTGTTTGACCAACCTGTCTGCTCTTGTCAATCCAGCCTGCGTCAACATTAGCTCTTGATGATGAAATTTCTCCGCCAAGCACATCAGCAAGTTTTTGAAGCTCTTTAAAGAATTCTGGGCTACCTATACCACGTCCGCCAGATACAAGGTATTTAGCTTCTGTAATATCAACAGTCTTTTTGTCTTCTTTAATAACTTCTTTAATTTTTACAAGTGGAGTTGTAAACTCAACTTTAAGCTCTTCAATATCGCCTTTTTTAGCTGTGTCTTTAGCAAGTGCCTGCATAACGCCAGGACGTACAGTAGCCATTTGAGGTCTTCTGTCTTTGCAAAGTATTGTAGCCATAATGTTTCCGCCAAATGCTGGACGAGTCATCTGAAGAAGTCTTGTTTCTGGGTCAATGGCAAGACCTGTACAGTCAGCAGTAAGACCTGTATAAATTCTAGCTGAAACCCTAGGTGCAAGGTCACGACCTATTGAAGATGCGCCATAAAGGAAAATTTCAGGGTCATATTTTTTAATAACAGCCTCAACAGCCTCTGCATAAGGCTCTGTAAGATATTCTTTAAGCATAGGGTCGTCAACAACAACAACTTTATCAGCGCCAAATTCAACACATACCTGTGCTTTTTCTTTAATTCCTGAGCCTAAAACCACAGCTACAACTTTTTCTCCAAGGTCAGCCGCAAGTTCTGACGCTTTTCCTATAAGCTCAATACCTACTTTCGCCAATTCTCCGTCTCTTTGTTCCATAAATACAAATACGTCTTTACTCATCGTAGGTTTCTCCTCCTTTAAAATCAGATTATATGTCTTTCTTCTAACTTATCAACAATGATTTTAACCGCTTCATCAGCCGATACGTCGTCATATTTTGTTCCGGCGCCCTTAGCCTGTTTTGTAAATGATTTAACAACGTTTGTAGGAGAACCTTTAAGACCTATACGAGCAGGGTCAAACATTTCCTTCAAATCTTCAAAACCAAGAACTTTAACTTCTTTTACTCCATAAGCGTCATAAATTCCGCCTACTGACATATATCTAGGCTCAGCCAATTCTGAAAGTGATGTAATAAGGCATGGTATAGGGAGCTCAAGAATATGGTATCTGTCTTCAAACTGTCTTTTTACAACAATTTTGTCTTTATCAAGGCTTATAATCTCTTCAGCATAGCTTACCTGTGGAATTGCAAGGTGTTCTGCTATTTGAGGTCCAACTTGCGCTGTGTCACCATCAATAGCCTGACGACCTGTAATAACAAGATCATAGCCGATTTTTTTAAGTCCAGCAGCTATAATAGTGGATGTAGCATATGTATCAGAACCACCAAACTGTCTGTCTGATAAAAGATAAGCCTCGTCAGCGCCCATAGCAAGAGCCTCTCTTAAAGCCACGTCAGCCTGAGGAGGTCCCATAGATACTATAGTTACAGTAGAACCGTCATTAAGTTTTTCTTTTAACTGAAGAGCAGCCTCAATACCAGCTTTATCGTCAGGGTTAATAATAGAAGGTACTCCGTCTCTTATAAGTGTATTAGTTTTAGGGTCAAGCTTAACTTCTGTTGTGTCTGGAACCTGCTTTACGCATACAACAATTTTCATAGTGCTAACTCCTTTCGGTTTGTTTAATGTTTTCGATTTTTATATTTTTAACGCCCAATTATTTAATATTAAGATGGTTAGCGATAACGATTTTTTGAACTTCGCTTGTACCTTCATAAATTTCGGTAATCTTAGCGTCTCTCATCATTCTTTCAATCTCATACTCTCTCATATAGCCGTATCCGCCAAATAATTGCAAGCATCTTCTTGTAGCATCAGATGCTGTAGTAGCGCAAAGATATTTACACTGTGCTGCGTATAAGCCATAAGGACGTCCAGCTTGTTTTTCTGAAGCTGCTTTATAAAGTATAAGTTTAGCTGCGTCAATTCTTGTTCTAATGTCAGCTAACTCAAATTTTGTATTTTGGAAAGCGGCTATATTCTTGCCAAACTGTTTTCTTTCTTTAACATATTTAACGCAAACATCATAAGCGCCTTCAGCAATACCAGTAGCAACAGCACCTATAGAAATACGTCCAGCGTCAAGTGTTTTCATCATTATTTTAAAGCCCTGTCCCTCTTTGCCAAGCATATTAGCCGCTGGAACAACAGCATTTTCAAATATAAGGTCTGCTGTAGCCGAGCCCCTTATACCCATTTTTTTCTCATGTTTACCAACAGAGAAACCTGGTGTATCTTTTTCAACAACAAATGTAGAAATTCCATGATTTCCTTTAGATTTATCTGTCATTGTTGAAACAACGTATGTATCAGCCTCACCAGCGTTTGTAATAAAGCATTTTGTTCCGTTAAGTATATAATTATCACCATCTCTTACAGCCTTTGTCTGCTGCATGGAGGAGTCGGAGCCAGCACCTGGTTCTGTAAGAGCAAAACCGCCAAGTTTTCTGCCTGATAAAAGGTCAGGAAGAAATCTCTTTTTCTGTTCCTCAGTTCCAAACTCAAATATAGGGAATACACCAAGAGTAGCATGTGCAGCAACTCTTGTAGCTGTTGTAGCGCATACTTTAGCCAATTCCTCAACAGCCATTATGTAAGCAAGATAATCTCCACCTTGACCCTCGTACTCCTTAGGATAAGGTATACCCAAAAAGCCATATTTTGCAAGTTTATCTACAGTTTCTCTCGGAAATCTTTCTTCCTCGTCAATTTCCTGAGCAAGAGGTTTAACTTCATTCTCTGCAAACTTTCTGTACATTTCTTGCAATAATTGTTGTTCTTTTGATAATGAAAAATCCATTACTCTTTCCTCCTTTATAATATAGAAAAGTGATTTTGACTCATTTTTCGGTTGTGAACAGTTTAACAAAACTGTCACGGGGAATTGTTTATTTCCATACAAAATATATTATCAGTTTGACATTAAAATGTCAAGGATTTTAAACTTTTTGATAAACCTTTACAGTATTTTTGGAACAAATTAGTAAATATGTTATAAAATATTTTACATGCTTGTTTTTATTTTAATACATTAAAATTATTGTATTAAAATAAATACTTATTTTAGTTTTGATGTATATATAGGCAAATATATAAGTCTGCTTCCTTCTCTTTTACTCTCCATAAGTTCTATACTTTTAACATGTATTTCACATTTGGCTAATATATCGTTTTTTATTTCCTCACGACTTTTTTTAAGCTCAATTTGACGCGCTATTGTTATATGAGGTGTAAATTTTTGTCTGCTATTTGAAAAACCATATTTTTGGGTATTTTTTTCAAGTTTTGAGTATATAAGTTTTAGCTCTTTGCTTTCATTTACCCCTACCCACGCCGTACTTTTATTATAGTTTGAAAAAAAACCTAATGTGTTTAAACTAATTTTAAAGTTTCTAAACGAATAGCAAGTTTCATCAATAGCACAGCATAAATCCTCAATATCGCTTTGCTCAATTTCTCCTATAAATTTAAGAGTTATATGAAAATTATCTTCATTTGAAAAACTGCCCTTTTTTGAATTTTCTTTTAAATATTCCTGTATATTTTTAATATATTTTTTTACACTATTTTCTAAATTTATAGCTATAAACACTCTCATTAAATTAATCCTCAAAATAAAATTATATAGTCAAAAAACCGCTTATATTTTTATTTCATAAAAATATTCATAACCAGCAGTGAATAAAATTTACCTGTATTAAGCGGGAGCTTGTTCTCCCACTTAATACAATATTAAATACTTTTGTCTCTTAGACATCAGACTTCCTCTAACGGTTAAAATCGTTAAGTATAAAACGAACATTAGCATGCTAAAGAATTAAAACATATATTACCGCCACATTTTACATGCTATTACAACAGCCTAAAGTCTTCTACTTAGTTAAAGTTTTTACACTGCTTTTTAAAAAAATTTGACAGGTGTCAGCTAAGACTTCTGTATTCGCTGTTTTACCCCTTAATCAACTCCAAAGCAGTATTAACTACATTTTCAACAGTAAATCCAAATTTTTCAAATAACTCTCCAGCAGGAGCTGATGCGCCAAAACCATTAATAGATATTATTTTGCCCTCAAAGCCAATATATTTGTGCCAGCCAAACTCAGTACCAGCCTCAACAGCTATTCTTTTTGTAACATTTTTAGGAAATACACTTTCTTTGTACTCTTCACTTTGTTCCTCAAAAAGCTCAAAACTTGGCATACTTACAACTCTTACTTTATAACCTTTTTGTGCTATATAATCATAAGCATTATAAACAAGCTCTACCTCAGAACCTGTGGCTATAAGTATAATATCAGGAGTGCCTTTGCAATCTTTTAATATATATGCTCCTTTTAAAGCGTTTTTACCTGTTTCTTTAAGTAAAGGCAATGTTTGTCTTGAAAGAACTATAGCTGTAGGTTCTTGTCTTGTAATAGCAGCATACCATGCCGCAGCAGTCTCATTTGTGTCACATGGTCTTATAACTGTGTATCCCGGCATACTTCTTAACGCCGCCAAATGCTCTACCGGCTGATGTGTAGGTCCGTCCTCTCCAACACCTATTGAATCATGCGTAAATATGCTTATAACAGGTTGTTTCATAAGTGCTGAAAGTCTCAAAGCGGATTTCATATAATCGCTGAAAACAAAAAATCCCGCTATATATGGTATTAAACCACCGTGGAGAGATATACCGTTAGCAATAGCCGTCATAGCAAATTCTCTTACACCAAAATGCACATTGCTTCCCGTTGGGTTTTCAGCCGAGTAATACTCTCTATCTTTCATTACCGACTTATTTGAAGGTCCAAGGTCAGCCGAGCCTCCAAAAAGATTTGGTACAATTTTTGATAGTTTATTAAGCACTTTTTCGGAAGACGCCCTTGTAGCCATATTTCCTTCATAACTCCAATAGTCGCTGTCATTTAAAAGAGCCGGTAATTTTTTATTAAAATAAATATCCCATTTTTCAGCCATATCAGGAAACTTTTTACAATACTCTTTAAATAATTTGTCCCAATCGCTATTGGCTTTTTTTCCATTTTCAGCCGCTGCAGTAAATATTTGCTTAGCCTCGTCAGGAACAAAAAATTCATCTTTATATTCCCAGCCAAGTTCCTTTTTAGCAAGAGCTATCTCATCGTCTCCTAAAGGTTCCCCATGTGCCGAGGCTTTTCCTTGTTTGTTAGGCGCGCCAAAACCTATAACCGTTTTAATTTTTATTAAAGAAGGCTTGTCTTTTTCAGCTTTAGCATCGTCTATAGCTTTTTTAATAGCATCAACATTATTTCCGTCTTCAACTAATATTGTTTGCCAGCCGTAAGCGTCAAATCTTTTTCTAACGTCTTCTTTAAATGTTATATTAGTGTTTCCCTCTATTGTTATATTGTTAGAGTCGTACAATAATATAAGTTTTCCAAGTCTAAGCGTTCCCGCCAAAGAGGCCGCCTCAGCCGAAACTCCCTCCATAAGACATCCGTCACCGCAAAGTACGTATGTGTAATGGTCTATAACATTGTAGCCTGGTTTATTAAATACAGCCGCCAAATGATTTTCAGCAATGGCAAAACCAACGGCGTTGGCTATTCCCTGACCAAGAGGACCAGTTGTTGTCTCTATTCCCTTAGCCGCGCCATATTCTGGATGTCCTGGTGTATCACTGTTAAGCTGTCTAAAATTTTTTAGAGCCTCCAAACTTGTGCCATACCCAAAAACATGCAAAAGTGAGTATAAAAGTGCCGAGCCATGACCTGCTGACATTATAAACCTATCTCTGTCAATCCAATCAGGCTCTTTTGGATTATGTTTCATTTGTTTTGTCCAAACGGTATATGCCGCTGGTGCCGCTCCCATAGGCAACCCCGGGTGACCGCTTTTAGCTTTTTGTATTGCCTCAACGCTTAAAAATCTTAATGTGTTTATAGCTATGCTGTCATTACAAGATTTATTCATTATAAATCCTCCTAATTATTTTAAAAGTTTTTCTTTTATAAAATCTTTTATATCGTATTTATTTATAACTGTCTTGTGAATTATTTCTCTTTTTTCTATACCGTCAACAGGCGCTGGAATAGCTACATTTGATACTTTTTCAAGCTCTTTCATAAGCTCGCTTATTTCAATATTATCGCAGTTTTTGCCAAGCGAAATTAAAACGTCTTTAGCAAATTTATAAGGGCTTGCTGTCGACACCACAACACAAGGAGTATTGTCTGAAGTATCTTTTTTATATTTTTGATAAGCGGCGTAAGCAACTGCTGTATGAGTATCAATTACATATTTGTTTTTATTGTACATATCGCTTATAGCGGCGCTTGTCTCCTCTTCACTGGCAAAATATCCCTTAATTATGTCTTTTGTCAAATCAATATTGTACTCTCCCTTATTTTTAAGGTCATCCATAACTTCTTTTGTTTTCTCCTGTGATGAGAGCATACAAATAAGCCTTTCGATATTGCTTGACACAAGTATATCCATAGAAGGCGACTTTGTAACATAAAACTCTCTATTTTTGTTATAAACGCCTGTGTTAAAAAAGTCTGTAAGCACATTGTTTTTATTTGAGGCGCATATAAAAGTTTTTACAGGCAGTCCCATTTTGTAAGCAAAATATCCAGCCAATATATTTCCAAAATTACCTGTAGGTACAGATACATTTATTTTTTCGCCTATTTTAATATCACCATTTTCAGCCATTCTAAAATAAGCATTAAAATAATAAACTATTTGAGGAACAAGGCGTCCTATGTTTATTGAGTTAGCTGATGAGAACACAAACCCCTTTTCGTTCAATTCTTTTTTCATACTTTCGTCAGTAAATATAGTTTTTACAGCCGTTTGAGCGTCATCAAAATTACCGTTTATACCAACGGCGCATG
Source organism: uncultured Eubacteriales bacterium (assembly GCA_949743655.1). Taxonomy (GTDB): domain Bacteria; phylum Bacillota; class Clostridia; order Lachnospirales; family Anaerotignaceae; genus Neoanaerotignum_A. The sequence goes on along the minus strand of CATJUP010000113.1, from coordinate 22,230 downwards.
TATTATCGCCTTTTTGTGTTACCATTTGAAGTTTTTGAACAGGACTTACACCAGTTTCTGGAAAAAACACTATAATGTTTATCCCTTCAACATTAGCAAAACCCTCAAGAGCAGCTTTTCCTGTATCTCCGCTTGTAGCTGTAAGTATAACTATTTTTTTGTCCATTCCATTTTTATTAGCCGCAGTTGTCATAAAATATGGAAGTATAGAAAGTGCCATGTCCTTAAAAGCTATTGTTTTACCATGAAAAAGCTCTAATATCGATACATCGCCTTTTTTAACCACCGGCGCTATATCAGGCGTATCAAATTTTTGGTCATACGCTTTATTTATGCAGTTTTTAAGCTCTTCTTCTGTAAAATCGGTTAAATAAAGTTTTAATATCTCATATGCCAAATCTTTATAACTAAGTTTTGATAACTCCTCAAGAGTTTTATCAATTAAAGGTATTTCGTTTGGTATAAAAAGTCCGCCGTCATCACATATTCCTTTTAATATAGCCTGACTTGCTGTTACACTAATATTTTTATCTCTTGTGCCTATATAATTTATATTTGTCACAAAAACTCCACTCCTTTTTCATTTTAAAAAACACAGCATATAATTAATATACTAAATACGCTAATTTTGTCAATATATTTTAAAACCTTGACGTCACTTTGCAAGCCTTTAAAAAGACTTGACCGAAATTTTTAAACACTTAGTTTAATTAAATCAATTTATTTTCTTTTTTAATTTTTCTTGGTTTTATAATACATTTAGGACTAAAACCTATAAGGTCGCCTCTATTAGCCTTTATAAGTGCCTCTTTAACCAAATCATAATTATCAGGGTTTTTGTACTGCATAAGTGCTCTTTGCATAGCTTTTTCATGTGGGTTTTTAGCCACATAAACTTTTTTTCCATTTCTTGGGTCTGTTTCGGTATAATACATAGTTGTTGACAGTGTACCTGGAGTAGGATAAAAATCCTGTACCTGTTCTGGATAATGCCCTGTGTCTCTTAAATATTCTGCCAATTTTACCGCCGCTTTTAAATCACTCCCTGGGTGACTGCTCATAAGATAAGGCACTATAAATTGGTTTTTGTTTAGAGTTTTGTTCATTTTGTTGTATCTGTCAACAAATCTATCATATATTTCTTTTTTAGGTTTCCCCATTTTTTCAAGAACATCTGGCGCTATGTGCTCTGGCGCTGTTTTAAGCTGCCCGCTTATGTGGTACTGACAAAGTTCTTTCAAAAAAGTATCGTCTTTATCATAATCAATATAATCGTATCTTACGCCTGAACGTATAAAAACTTTTTTTACACCCTCTAATTTTCTTAGCTTTCTTAAAAGCGACACATAGTCTTTGTGGCTTATATCAATATTATCACATGGAACAGGCCAAAGACACTGTTTATTTTTGCATACTCCATATTTAAGCTGTTTTTTACATGACACAATTCTAAAATTAGCCGTTGGTCCTCCCACATCGTGTATATAGCCCTTAAAATCCTTATCACTTATTATTTTTTTAGCTTCCTCCAAAATAGAGTTGTGACTCCTTGCCGATATTACGCGCCCTTGATGAAATGTTAAAGCGCAAAAATTACAACCGCCAAAACATCCTCTGCTGCTTGTTATACTAAATTTAACCTCATTTATAGCTGGTATACCTCCGTATTTTTTATACATAGGGTGATAGTCTCTCATATAATCAAGTGAATAAACATCGTCAAACTCCTGAGTTGTTAAAGGGCTTTGAGGTGGATTTTGAACAATAAATCCCTCATTGTATTTTTCAACAAGCGTTTTGGCTGTTACAGCGTCTGTATTTTGGTATTGAAGCATAAAACTCTCGGCATATTTCGATTTTGAGTTTTTAACACTGTTAAAGTCTGGAAGAGTTATATAATCATAAGCTCTGCTTATATCATTTGTTTTATATACAGTACCTCGTATAAATGTAATTTCGCTTATGGGTATTCCGCTCTCAAGTGCTTCTGCAAGCTCTACAATGGCTTTCTCACCCATTCCGTATAAAAGCAAATCCGCGCCGCTATCCATAAGTATAGAGCGCCTTACTTTGTTATCCCAATAATCGTAATGCGAAAGCCTTCTTAAACTCGCCTCTATACCGCCTATAATTATAGGTACATCTTTATAGAGCTCTCGTATTTTGTTGCAGTAAACAATATCAGCTCTGTCTGGTCTAAATCCGGTTTTGCCTCCTGGTGAGTATAAATCTGCCGAGCGTCTTTTTTTAGCCACAGTGTAATTATTTACCATAGAATCTATATTGCCGCTGCTTACCAAAAAGCCAAACCGTGGTTTGCCAAAAACATTAAAACTTTTGGCGTTTTTCCAGTCTGGCTGTGCCAAAAAGCATACCTTATAGCCTCGGTTTTCCAAAATACGGCATATTATGGCAGCGCCAAAAGACGGGTGGTCTACATAAGCATCGCCACAGACATAAACAAAATCAGGCTCCTTCCAGCCTCTTTTAAGCATATCACAACAATTAACTGGTAAAAATCCCATTAACTCCACCTCCAGCCTATGGCATATTTGTTTTTAAGCCTTCCATTTTGCGCTTTTGCCCAGCCCAAAGAAAAGCCTTCAACACACACAAGTACCCAGCCATTTTTAATACTTTCAAACTCCACTGTTTCACCTTTTAAATACCTTTTTACACGTTCATCGTTTTTGTCAAAATCAGCAAAATTAACAACTTCCTCTTTTTTTAATGCCATAGCCAAAGCCTGTGACGGTTCAAAACCGTTTCTTTTAATATTTCCGGCTAAAAGCCCACTTCTTAAAACTCTAAATCCGTCAGTTTTGGGCATTTTTGGCGGAATAATATAAACCATATCATTTATTATTTTATATATACCATTTAAATCAACATTTAAATTACTTTTAACAAAATCTTTTACCGGCTTTAAAAATTTCTCGTCAGAATTTTTTTCTGTTTCGTATATCATTTCATCCGCTATTCCTTTTTTATTTAAAAGAGCTATAAAATGCCCCTCCCCCTTCATTTTATGCGGCCATATACGAGCGCATTTAGTTAATCTTTTGTCACCGTTTTTTACCCAGTCCGGTTTTCCGCTGTCAAAACCATATTTTTTGTCTATACTAATAATATCAAAATTATCGTTATCAATTAAAAAGTCATTTATTACTTTTTCGTCCTCATCTGGTGAAAAAGTACATGTTGAGTAAACAATATGCCCTCCATTTTTTAAAAGTTTAGCTGCTGAGTTTAAAATATCTTTTTGGCTTTTCTTACAAATATCAAGCATGCTTTCGTTATAATTTTTTATAATATCTTTGTTTTTTCTAAACATTCCCTCGCCTCCACAAGGGGCGTCAACAAGCACACAGTCAAAATATCCTTCAAACCGAGCGGCTATTTTTTGAGGGCTATCGCTTAAAACAACACAGTTTTTAACACCAAATAACTCTATATTTTTTACTATAGCCTTAGCCCTTGTAGCGCTTATGTCGTTTGAGAAAAGTATACCTGTTCCATTTAATTTTGCGGCTATTTGAGTTGTTTTACCTCCTGGTGCGGCGCATAAGTCAATTACAGCGTCATTTTCTTTAACAGGCAGTATTTCCGCTGCAGACATAGCGCTTGGTTCTTGAATATAATAAAGACCAGCGCTGTACAAATAACTTTTTGACGGTTTTTCCTCTTCGTCACAATAAAATCCTTCTTTGCACCAACTCACACCCTTGATATTAAAACTACTTATATTTTTAAATTCTTCTGGTGATATTTTAAGAGTATTTACTCTTATACCGCTGTAGGCTTTATTTTCAAAAGTTTTAATATAGTCTTCAAACTCATATTTTAAAAGTTCTTTCATTTTTTGTATATAAAATAAAGGAAGTTCCATATTTTCCTCCAAAAATTAGATATGTTTTATTAAAAATTATAATTATATGTTACTTTAAATTAATAAAAATAACAAGACTTGTATTGTTCAATATATTTTTATGGTATAATGTCGTTAAATTATTTTTTAGGCTAAAAATTTTTGGAGGTGCGGTTTTACAAATGAAAATAATAGTAGTGGGTTTTGGTAAAGTTGGTTATGTTTTAGCCGACCAGCTTAACGATGAGGGTCACGAACTTACAGTAATAGATATAAACGAGGAGAGAATGCAGCGCGCCATAGGTCAGCTTGATATACAGGCTATAACCGGAAACGGTACAAGCTACATTACTCAAATAGAGGCGGGAATAGAAAATTCTGATTTATTAATAGCCGTAACAGACCATGACGAAATTAATCTTTTAAGCTGTCTTATAGCAAAAAAAGCTGGTAACTGTCACACAATAGCAAGAGTGCGCAGCCCTGAGTATTTTAAAGAAATTGATTTTATAAAAGAGGAATTGGGTCTTTCAATGTCTATAAATCCCGAGCTTGCCGCCGCAATGGAAATAGCAAGGCTTATACAAATACCTTCGGCTATGGAAATCGACTCTTTTGCCAGAGGACGTGTAAACCTTATAAAATTTCGTGTACCCGCTGACTCCCCTATATCAAATATAAAACTCTCAGAAAACCAGCTTTTGAGAGAATGTCTTTTATGCGTTGTTCAAAGAGCCGACAAAAGCATTGTTATACCTGACGGAAACACAATACTTTACGATGGCGACATAGTATCTGTAATTGTGCCTTTTAACAGAATGTTTAAATTTTTCTCATCAATAGGCATTAAAACAAAACCAATAAAAGATATTTTAATTGTTGGCGGAAGTAAAATAGCGTTTTACTTATCTGAGATATTAATAAAATCCAAAATAAAAGTAAAAATAATAGAACAGAAAAAAGAACGCTGTGAAAAATTAAGCACTCTTTTGCCAGAGGCTATGATAATTTGCGGCGATGCTTCAAACCGAGTTATACTTGATGAGGAAGGAATATCTAAAGCCGATGCTTTTGTCTCACTTACAAATCTTGATGAAGAGAACATAATGCTTTCATTATACGCAAATAAAGTATCAAACGCTAAAATAATTACAAAAATAAACAAAATAGATTTTGAGGAAGTAATATCCGATATGCCTATTGGAAGTATAATATGCCCAAAAAACATAACCGCCGAAAATATAATACAATATGTGCGTTCAATGCAAAACTCTTTTGGAAGCAATGTTGAAACGCTTTACCGTATGATGGACAATCGTGTTGAGGCGCTTGAGTTTATAGTACGTGATGACAGTATTGTTACTCAAACCCCTCTTATGGAGCTTAATCTTAAAGAAAATCTCCTAATATGCTGTATAAACAGAAAAGGACGCATAATAACTCCTTCTGGAAAAGATATAATTTTAAAAGGCGATTCGGTAGTTGTGGTTACAACTAAAAAAGGGCTTAACGATATAAAAGATATTATTAAAGAATAGGTGATATTATGAACTACGCTATTATTTTTTACACATTGGGGTTTGTTATAGACTTTAGCGCGGCTTTTATGCTGCCTCCATTTATAGTAGCACTTATATATAAAGAAAGCGACAGCAAATATTTTATACTCTGTTTTGTTATTTGCGCATTAATGGGTTTAATTTTAGGCAGAATAAAGCCAAAAAACAAAAAATTTTATGCCAAAGAGGGATATATAATGGTTGCGCTTAGCTGGATAATAATAAGTCTTATAGGCGCTCTTCCATTTTATATGAGCGGTTACATACCTTCTTACATAGACGCATTATTTGAGACAATATCGGGCTTTACAACAACCGGCGCCACAATACTTACAGATGTTGAGGCTCTTTCTCATGGAATGCTTTTTTGGCGCAGTTTTACTCACTGGATAGGCGGTATGGGTGTTCTTGTATTTATACTTGCCATACTTCCGCTTGCCGGTGGTGAAAATATGTACATTATGAAAGCTGAAAGCCCTGGTCCTTCTGTTGGAAAACTTGTTCCAAAACTTAGAAAAACGGCGTTTTATCTCTACGCTATATACTTTTTAATGACATTTATTGAGTTTATACTATTGATTATATGTAAAATGCCCGTTTTTGACGCTATATGCACAGCTATGGGTACAGCCGGTACAGGCGGTTTTGGAATAAAAAACAACTCCATAGCGGGTTATACAACACAGGCACAAGTTGTTATAACAATATTCATGTTTCTTTTTGGCATTAATTTTAGCTTTTATTTTTTAATAATAATGCGAAAATTTAAAGACGCCCTAAAAATGACAGAAGTACAATGTTATTTTGGTATATTTGCTGTTGTCTCGCTTATTATAGCGCTTAACACAAACAACGGTAATTTTGTGTCAAGTCTTCATAACGCTACATTTACTGTATCATCAATAATGACAACTACCGGTTTTTCAACAGTTGACTTTAACAACTGGTCCGAACTTTCGAGAACACTTATTGTTATAATAATGTTTTTTGGAGCTTGCGCCGGTTCTACAGGCGGCGGAATTAAAATATCAAGGCTTATACTATATGTAAAATCAATATCAAAAGAGCTTTCATCTTTAGTTCATCCACGAAGTGTTAAAGTAATAAATTACGATGGAAAAACTGTTGAAAAAAATGTTTTGAGTTCTGTAAACGTGTTTTTAATAACATATTGTTTAATATTTATATTATCTTTAATAATTGTAAGTATTGATAACTTTGACCTTATAACAACATTTACCGCTGTAGCAGCAACATTTAATAACATAGGTCCCGGTTTGGAGCTTGTTGGTCCTTCTGGAAATTTCGCCATGTTTTCGCCTTTATCAAAAATAGTACTGATATTTGATATGTTAGCCGGAAGACTTGAAATATTCCCTTTAATACTGCTTTTTACTCCTTCAGTTTGGAAAAAGCAATAATACACCAAACAACCGTCCATTTTACGGACGGTTGCTTGTATTTATGAGCACTCATTTTTAAAATAAACAATTATAATTAATCACATACATGATATTTTAAAAACCTAATAATCACAATAACACAATTTTACAAATTAAAATTTGCACATTTTGACATTAATTTAATTTGATTTATTTTTACAGTTATTTAAAGAACGGTTCTTATTGCGCATACTCTCACGGTAAATAAAACCAAAATGATACATCTCATCAAGCAAAGGTACTATATCCTGACCTAAATCTGTAAGCGAATATTCTACTTTTATAGGCGATGTTGGATAAACCACACGCATTACAAGACCACTAAGTTCCAGTTCCCGCAACTGTTGTATAAGAACCCTAGGCGCTATATAATCCCTAAGTATATATTTTATATCACCGTATCTTAAAGAACCATTTGGCGAAAAATCAAGCAGCATTAAAACACACATTTTCCATTTTCCATTTATTAAATTAAGAGTCTGCATTAAATAAGACTCGTCAAGTTTCATAATTGTTTTTCTTGCATAATTACTAATATCATACTCCGCCATAGCACCCTCCTTTATAGCAATAATTATATTATAACATCTGTTTTTTATTTATCAAAACATTATTATTTACACTATATAAATAATTTATCATTTAGGCTTATAATACTTAAATCCATTTTTATTTTGACACTTTAAAATTAGAGCGCTCTTTTAGCTATTACTATAACTAAACTAATATCTTGACATAATTTTATAGTTATGATACCATACAATAAGTTAATAATCGCAAGTAGCGATAAATTCTGCAGAAGCGTATAATAATTAAACAATAATAATATAGAAATAAATCAAACCACGAAGGTATTTGGCAGTGTATGCCAATTTGTTTTCGTGTTTTTTTATTTACTTTAAGAAAGGAATATATTATTTATGAACAAAAAAATTAATAAAATAGCTATATCTTTTTTGTTTTGTATTGTTGTTATATCTTTTGTCGCTTGTTCAGGCAAAAGCGCTTCAAGTACATCTCAAAATTCAAATGAGTTAAATAATGAAGCGCATAAATCACAAAATGACTCCTCTTTTCCATATACTTTTACTGATATAGCGGGAAGAAATATTACTGTAGAAAACAAGCCAGAAACATTTATAGTTGGAAATTACATACTCAATTTTATGCTTATAGGCGGAAGTGAAAGTTTGGATAAAGTAGTTGGTATGCCTCTTGACGGTTGGGAGGAAACAAGATTTGGAGAGTATACAGCAATGAGTGCGTCTTTTCCAGAAATACTTGAAAAAACAAGTATAGGCGGTTATCACGATGATATTTTAGATACAGAACTTATACTTAAAACCAAACCAGATGTTTTACTTATAAATCTTTCACAATATACCGAAAATGAGACTTCGATACCTATATTTGAAAAAGCCGGAATTAATGTTGTTGTTCTTGATTATCATAAAATGAAAATTGAAAACCACACAAAAAGCACCGAAATACTCGGAAAACTTCTTGGAAGAGAAGAAGTAGCTAACGAAATGATAAACGAGTACAAAACGGCTATTGAAACAGTACAATCAATAATTTCTGACTCTAACCAACAACCACGAGAAGTATATATGGAACTTGGAAGTAAAGGCATTGGAGAATATGGCAACAGTTACTCGGGAACACTTTGGGGCTCTATTATTGATAATGCTGGCGGTATTAATATAGCTAATGACGTGCTTGACCCAAATGAGGGATATGGACCACTTGACAAAGAATATGTTATATCACGCAATCCAGATATAATTATAATTGGCGGCTCTATTTGGACTAACTATAACTCAGATAATGACCAAATGAGAATGGGGCTTACAATTAAAAGCGATATGTCACATGACAGATTAAATGGTTTTATGTCAAGAGAGGGTTATAGTAAACTTAAAGCTGTTCAAAACGGCGAGGTTTATGGTGTAGACCACGGAAGTTTAAGATTTATGGGTGATTACGTATATACACAGGCTATAGCTAAAATGCTCTACCCTTCATTGTTTGAAAACATTGACCCTCAAAAAAATATGGAGGATTTTTATAACAAATATCTTCCAGAATTAGACAGTACAGGAACATACTATATAAAATGGGAAAAATAAAAATTTAGTTTAAAACACAGTGAGGATTTATATATGTACAGCGCCTTTACCCCAAACTCTTAATATAAAAATAAAACCATTTTTTCATATTGCTTATTTGGCGTAAATACTAAATAATTTTAAAATCCCCGCTGTGTTTATTATATCTGTTTTAGAAAGGTTATTAGATATGGAAAACAGTCCTAACTTGCTCTATAAAAACATAAATCGAAAACGAGGCATTGTGTTTGCTGTTTCAATATTTATTTCAATAGCAGCTTTTTTAGCCGACATTTGTATAGGTTCTTCCGGAATGAGTATAACGGATATTATAGAAACACTTTTGGCTGGTCCTAATGGTGAAACTGTAAACACTTTAATTGTTTGGTCTATAAGACTGCCCATGACATTAACATGTGTGTTTGTTGGGTCATCTTTGGCGCTGTCTGGTCTTCAGGTACAAACAATAACAAACAACCCATTAGCAAGCCCATACACTCTTGGAATATCCGCCGGGGCAAGTTTTGGGGCGGCAATATCAATAACATTTGGTTTTACAATAGCGGGTGTGCAGTGGATAGGAACAGCTATATTAGCTTTTTTATTCGCTATAGCTGTTTCTATGACTATATTCTTTATTGGTAAATATAGAGGTCTTAATACAAATACTTTAATTCTTACAGGAATTATAATGAATTTCTTTTTTACAGCACTCCAGCAATATTTACAGTACAGCGCCTCGGCTGAGGTAGCGCAGATAATTCAAAACTGGTCTTTTGGAAATCTTTCAAGAGCATCTTGGGCAAGCGTATGGGTCAGTGCTGGAATATTAATAATAGGCTTTATAATATTAACAAAATTCACATGGAAACTAACAGCCATAACAGCGGGCGAAGAACGCGCAAAAAGCCTTGGTATAAATGTTGAAAGACTTAGGATATATACTTTTGTTATATGCGCTTTTCTTATAGCCGGCGCTGTGGGTTTTATAGGCACAGTGGCGTTTGTGGGGCTTGTGGCACCTCATTGCGCAAGGCTGCTTGTAGGAGAGGACCAAAGATTTCTTATACCTGTAACTACCGTTTTAGGCAGTTTAATTATGCTTGTAGCGGCAAGCACAGCTAAATTAATGTCTAATGGTTCTATGCTTCCTGTTGGTATAATTACATCAATAGTTGGTGTTCCATTTTTATTTGTGCTTCTTATGAGGGAGGGTAAAGGCAAATGATTGAGTTAAGCGTTGAAAACATAAACGTCAATTTTGGAGACAAAAAAATACTTAACGGAATAACTGAAAGTTTTGAGGGTGGTGAGATGACAGCTATTATTGGAAAAAACGGTGTTGGAAAAACAACATTTATCAAAGCCATAGCTGGTCTTACTAAACATGGCGGAAAATCACGCCTTTTTGATAACGGAAAACTAATAAATGACAGAAACGCCATAGCATACGTTCCACAGTTAGGGGCATTATCAACAAAATTAACTGTTTTTGAAATGGTACTTCTTGGGCTTGTTAATAATCTTAAATGGCATGTTACAAATGAACAACTGCAAATGGTAGACGACATAATTAAAAAACTTAATTTAACTGATATTAGCGAACAGCCGTTTAACACATTAAGCGGCGGTCAAAAACAACTTGTTTCAATGGCGCAGTCACTAATATCAAAACCAAAAGTATTGTTGTTAGACGAGCCAACAAGCGCATTGGATTTAAGACATCAATTAATTGTAATGAATTTGGCACAGGAATATACAAAAGAAACAGGCGCCGTTACTATATTTGTTGTTCACGACCTTATGCTGGCTTCGAGATACGGAAACAGTCTTCTTTTAATTAATGACGGAAATGTTAAGGCGTTTGATAAAGCTGAAAACGTTTTAAAGCCCGAAATGCTTGAGAATGTTTATGGAGTGCAAATAAGCGTGGAACATACAAAAACTGGCTTTTTAAGTGCTGTTCCTATAAAACCGCTTTAATATTAGGAGGTTAAAATGGATAGAATAGATGAAATAAAAAATTATTGGAATTTAAGGTCAAAAGGATTTTCTTTTAAAACTAATGACGAGCTTAAAACAGATTTTGATAAATGGAACAATAAAATAGAAACTCTTTTAGCTGACATATCTGGCAAAAACGCGCTTGATATTGGCTGTGGTCCTGGATTTTTTACAATAATACTCTCTCGTCAGGGATATAATGTTACAGCGTTTGATTATTCTGACAAAATGCTTGACGAGGCTAAAATTAATGTTAAAAACAGCGGTTTGTCAGCAAAATTTGTCCAAGGTGACGCTCAAAAACTCCCATTCGATGATGAGACATTTAATGTTATTGTGTCGCGAAATTTAATGTGGAATTTAGAAAAACCACAGGAGGCTTACAAAGAATGGCTTAGAGTGCTAAAATTAGGAGGTTGTATAATTAATTGTGACGGAAACCATTACAGCCATCATTACAGAGACGAATATATGCTTGAGAGAAAACAGCCTTCTTTTACAGACGGGCATAATTTAGAATACATGAAAGATATAGACGTAACTGTTATGGACGAAATAGCTAAAGAACTACCTCTTAGCAAAGAAATGCGTCCTAAATGGGACATTGATTTTTTAATAGATAATGGCGTTTGCAGTATAGGAGCTGAAATTGCAAGAAACTCATTTAAAGATGATAACAACAAAAATCACAGTATTATTAAAAGTTTTATTTTAAAAGCTGTTAAGTCTATTTGATTTTTTTATAATACATAACTTAATTTACAAATTGTTAAAAAAAACCAAAAAATTTATACATATTTTGATGTTAATATTTAAATTGTAAAAACAAACAAAGTTTGACATTAGTTTTTTCCCCCTTTTAAAAACTAATATAAAGGGTTTTATACCCTATCTCCCCTTCAAGGGTTTACCCTTAAACAACAAAAGCTGTTGCGTTTAAAAACAACAGCTTTTGTTATTTAACAAAATTTAAAACAATTAAATATTAGGTCTGTTTTTATTAAGCCAAATAGAAATTTTTTGACCTATTGTTTTTTTCTTTTTGTCCTCTAAATTAACTCCAACAACTCTTGTTATATAAATACCTGCCAATTCTACTTTAACGGTTTTTTTAACCGCCAAAATCTCATAAACATTTTTATCACACATAAGTGTTGTTATTTGAGGACCAACTTTAGCTTTTACTATAGGCATTTTGCGTATATGCGCCGTTTTTGGCAGTTTTTCGTAAATATTTTTAGGAAGATTTTTGGGTGTTGGTTTTTCAAGCCGTTTATCTATAACAAGTATAGGCGTTACAGTTTTATATTGGTCTATAAAAGATTGTGCCTCAAGATTTTTAGTATAATTCTTTTTTCCAAAATGGTACATTAAAGCTATAATTATTACTACAATTATGGATATAATTATAACAATATCACCAAAAGTCATTCAAATTCCTCCTTAAAAGCAACATAAAAAATAACACATTTACAATTTTAACATATATTTGTTATTAATGAAATAGTATTTTTAAAAAATTAAGTACAATACTTATTTTTGTTTAACTGTAATATATTTTGCTAAAATATGTATTAATATATGTAGTATTTATGATATACTTAAACTCAAAATAGTAGTAAAGGAGGTTTATATTTTTGAGTACATGGGGAATTGTTGTTTCAATAATAAGCGTGGTGTTTACGCTTAATGTTATACTTGCGGCTATAATGGTGTTTTTTGAAAGAAGAAGCCCTTCAAGCACATGGGCATGGCTTTTTGTTTTATTTTTTATACCTATAGTTGGATTTTTAGTGTATCTTATATTTGGAAGAAACACAGGAAAACAAAAAGCATTTGGTCCTAAAATAGAAAATGACGAGCGTGCTATAAAAGATTTTATTAAAAATAATGAGAGTTTAAGCAAAGAGTTTGAAAGACAATGTTTTAGTAACGATGGTATAGCTCTTGGAGAAGATTATAAAGAGCTTTTAAATTTTGCCACACTTAATTTAAACACAGGAAGTCTTATGACTTATAATAACGACATGACGCATTTTATAGACGGAAAAGATAAGTTTAGAGCTCTCATTAAAGATATAAAAGAGGCTAAGAAATTTATACACATGGAGTATTATATTTTAAGAGGCGATGAACTTGGAAAAACAATAGTTGATGAGCTTACAAAAAAAGCCGCTATGGGTGTAAAAGTAAGACTTATGTATGACTATATGGGCAATTTTACATTGCCTAAAAACTTTTTTGATAAACTTAAAAACGCTGGCGGCAGTGTATGCGCTTTTATACCCTCACTGTTTGTAAGACTAAATTACAGAAATCACAGAAAAATAGCCATTATAGACGGAAACATAGGCTATATAGGCGGCTTTAACATAGGTGACGAGTATTTAGGAAAAGTAAAAAGATTTGGTTATTGGCGAGATACTCATTTAAGATTTGAGGGAGATGTTGTTGACCAGTTACAGCTTAGGTTTATGCTTGACTGGAATTTTTGCGCCGACAACAATTTTTATGTAAATGATTTTTATTACCCAAAAAAGAATGTAAAAAGCTATATACCAATACAAATTGTATCATCAGGACCAGACACAAAATGGAAAAATGTAAGAAACAGTTATTTTAAAATGATTAACGAGGCTAAAAAGAATATTTATATAGCCACCCCATATTTTTCTCCGGATGACGGTATACAGGAGGCGCTTAAAATAGCGGCTCTCTCCGGCATAGATGTTAGAGTTATAATACCAGCTCATCCTGACCACTTTTTTGTTTATTGGGCAAGTATGTCGTATTTAGGCGAGCTGCTTGAGGCGGGAGTAAAATGTTATCAGTACGAAAATGGGTTTATACACAGTAAAACATTATTTGTTGATGGCATAGTAGGCACTGTTGGAACAGCTAATATGGATATACGTAGTTTTGGTCTTAATTTTGAGTCAAACGCTTTTATTTTTGACGCTCAAAAGGTATCGGAGTTTGAGAGTGATTTTTTAAAAGATTTAAAAGAATGCTATGAAGTAACTCTTGATAAATACTCAAAAAGAGGAAAAATGTTTAAATTAAGAGAGTCTATATCAAGGCTTATATCGCCTATGCTTTGATATTTTTAGTAAAGGAGAAACATTATGGATTTTAAATTTATAAAAAACGCCGATATTTCGTATTATATGACTGATAGAAATGGCAATCTCACATTGTCGGCGCTAACCGGATTTTTTCAGGACATAGCTATAGAACATTCCGACAGCGCTGGATATACTGTAAATAAACTTTTAGAATTGTCATTGGGCTGGGTAATAACAAATTATCATATTATAATATATAGAATGCCTGTTTACGGCGAGAAAGTTAATATAAAAACATGGTCAAGCTCTTTAAAACATTTTTTGGCTGAAAGAAGTTTTTTGGTAACAGATAGTAATGGCAATGATATTATAAGAGCTGTTTCAATGTGGTCACTTATTAATCTTGTTAAACGCAAACCGGAGGCAATTCCGCCCGAAATGGAAAAAGCCTACAATGTAGGCGCCGCTTCGGCTATAAAAAATGAAAAATATCGTATACTTAACAACAGAGACAATATTATATCAACATTTGTTATGACTGTTACAAGAAGTCAGACAGACACAAACGGACATACAAATAACATACAATACGCCGCATGGGCAAGCGATATGGTTCCAGATGATATTTATAACAATTTTAAATGTATTGATTTTAAAATCAATTTTAGAGCCGAAAGCCACGCCAATGACAATATTGTTTTAAAAACTTATCAATATAACAATGATAATGAAGTGAACATAATTACAGATATTTTAAATAATGATACTGAAAAGATTTTGTGTACCGCCTCATCGGTATGGCGTAATTAATTATAAGAAGCTGGCTTATACCATAAAGCAGCCATATATTATAGCCTATAATTATATTGGGATGCATATAGTTTAAAGCCACACAAATATCGCAAACAGCAAAAAAAACAAAAGCCATTGCTATATGAGTCATATTATTTTTAAAAAGTAAAAACAAATGAAAATAAAATGTAAAAACATAAACAATATAAACAGACGGTATACTTGTTTTGTTTACTAAATACACACCAAAAAATATTAGGGGGAATATTTTTTGGGTATAATTTACGCCGTGGCGAAGTATAAACATATATATTGAAATAAGAAACAAAAATACGCCTACTGTGTAATTTTGAGTAAAAAGAAGAAAATAATCAGCCGGAAGTATAAAACTTTCGGCTAATATTAATTTTATGTCTTTGGAGCTTACAGCCGCCAAAAGTATAAATATAACAAACGTATATTTTAAGCAGTCAATATAAAAACTAAAAAACAGAGCATCCAAAATTATAAAAGTTATATAGATACAAAAACATAATGTTTTTAAACGTGTAAAAGACAATGGTTTAATTTAAAACGCCCCCTATTGTTTTTTAATATATTCTTTACACGTTTAAATATTTTTATACAATTATAAAAGTTTAGCCTTTAAAAAAAACTAATGTTGCCGCTTTTAAATCAACAAATTCTTATCATTATTCAATAGCAGCGTCATCGCTTGTTTCCAAAGAGTCTAAATTTTCTAATGTTTTATTTGTATTTCTTTTAAATATTTTGTTTAGATATAATAGGTGTTGTATATAATGTTCTTTTATGTCGTCCATATTAAAGCGCCATGTCCAGTTTCCGTCTTCTGTTCCAGGAGTATTCATTCTGGCGTCAGAATAAAGCTCAAGCACATCCTGAAGAGGAAATATAACAGTATTAGCGCAGGATGAATATGCAAGCCTTATTAAGTCCCATGAAGGTGATGACGCATCAGTATTCATATATCGCCTTAAATAGTCTCGGCATTGTTCGGATGTGTTTTGATACCAGCCATTAGATGTATCGTTATCATGAGTACCTGTATAAACAACACAATTTTTTTCGTAATTATGAGGCAGATAATCATTGTTTTCACTCTCATCAAAAGCGAACTGAAGTATTTTCATTCCAGGCAAATTTGTTTTTAACCTAAGTTCTTTTACATCATTCGTTATTATACCTAAGTCCTCCGCTATAAACGGACAGTTTCCTATCTCATTTTCTACCGCTTTAAAAAACTCTATGTCAGGACCTTTTTTCCATTCGCCTTTAGTTGCGTCAGGCATACCAAAAGGTATTGAGTAATAACTTTCAAAACCTCTAAAATGGTCTATCCTAATTATATCAGTAAGTTTAAGACAGTTTTTAATACGTTGTATCCACCAGTTATATTTTGTTTTTTTATGTTCAGCCCAATTATAAAGCGGATTACCCCATAGCTGACCCTTTGGGCTAAAATAGTCTGGAGGAACACCAGCACACTCAAACGGAAAACCATTTTTATCAAGTAAAAATAAATTTTGATTTGCCCAAACATCAGCGCTGTCCCAAGCGGTAAATATAGGAATATCGCCTATTATTTCTATATTCCTTTTTGCGGCGTATTCTTTAAGTTCAGACCATTGTTTATAAAACTCATATTGCAAAAACATATAAAACTCAATGCGTTCTTTTAGAATTTTTTTATATTTTGACATTGTTTTTGGTTCTCTTTTTATAAGAGCATTTTCCCAAGATACCCAAACACCGCCATAATAATAATCTTTTTGAAGCGGCAAAGTAATAATATCTTTTGTAAGTTTTATAAAATTTTTAAGTTCAGGCGTTTCATACTCATATTTACGTTTTTGTATATAATAATCTTTAACAGCAGCAAATAAACAGCAGTCGTCAAGCCAAAAAGAGTTCTCCAGTTTAAATTTTAAATAATCACTATCTCTTTCTTTTTTAATACAAAAATTTTTATACGCTTTTTCAAACAGCGTCATTTTGTACGATATTACTTTATCATACTCAACTTCAGTATAACTAAACATTTGTATAGTATTAAAATCTTTTTCTTTTAATAAGCCTTCCTCAACAAATTTGTCGGGACTTATTATATAATAATTGCCAGCAAAAGCCGAAAAACTTTGATACGGTGAGTTTTTAAATCCCGTTGGTCCTAAAGGAAGAACCTGCCATATACTTTGATTAGATTTGTACAAAAAATCTACAAAGTCATAAGCGCCTTTTCCCATATCGCCTATACCATATTTAGAAGGTAAAGACGTTGGTGAAAGAAGAATACCACTTTTTCTCAAATTTTCCATATTTTTACACATCCCCAAAGAAATTATTTCAATTCATGCCATTTTAAATACAGTATTATATAATACATTTTACAAAAAATATTGGGGTAATACAATAATTTTATTTTTCGGGAGGCATGGATTTATATGAAAAAGTCGATTTCTATTTTATTAACCGCTATTTTATTATGTTTGGCTTTTTCGGGCTGTTCTTCAAAAGCGCAAAACAACCTTTCAAGAGCCATTGATAACGCTGGTCAAGGTTTAGATGACAGTGCCAACAGATTTAGGCAAAACGCAACCCGTGGTTGGGATAATGGCACAAACACTAACGGCAGTATGAGTGAATATTACAGCGACAATTATGGCGGCTACGGATACTATACAAACGAATATTATGGTGACGACAGCGGCTATCAGGGGTATTATGGACCAAGCAATACTAACTATAACACACGTGTAGGCAACAATTACGCTAATACTGGTCTTTTAGACTAATTTAATTTTATCCGGCACATATTGCCGGATTACATAATTCACATTTAAAATAATATTTAAATAAAATAATTATATAATTGTGTATTAATCACTTGTTATCAACATAATTATTATAATCATTTTTTATTATATTTATAGTTTCTAATTTGTAATACTAACAATGTCATACATTCCAAATCAATTCAATTTTTTTCAAATTATCAAAAATCTCTTTCAGCAATATTTTTATTAAAAAGTGACAATATGAATAAAATATTGACATTTTTAAGTATTGGTAATATAATTTGATATTATAAGTGTATACATTTTGGGCTTGTGGCTTAGCTGGGAAAGCGCCGCGTTCGCAACGCGGAGACCGAGGGTTCAAATCCCTTCAGGTCCATTAATTTTTCAATCTGTTAAAATTTGGTGCGCCTATTTATTTAGGCGTTCCTTTTTGTTTATTTATTCAAAAATAAAATACCTCTTTAAAGCTCTAAATAATTTAACAGTTATTATTATATTTTCAATTATCTTTAATTCTCATTGCGCCGCTATACCAAAATATGTTAAAAAATCCCCCATAAATTGCCGGAATAATAAAAAACGACATACACATACTACTTTTGTAACATCAGAAAAACATTTTTATTTTAAAAAGGAGGGCATTTAAAATGTCACAGAGTAGTTCTAAAACAGGAAATAAAGTAAATGTGCCAGAGGCAAGAGGCGCCATGGACAAATTCAAATATGAAGTAGCCAATGAGATTGGTGTTCCTCTTAAACAAGGATACAATGGTGACCTTACTTCCGCTCAAAATGGTTATGTAGGCGGATATATGGTTAAAAAGATGATTGAGGCACAGGAAAAACTTATGGCTGACAAGGAGTCAGGAAGATAAGTATTAAAATACTAATAACCAACAGTATAGCAATTTAATTGCATACTATATATTAAGTATATTAAGAGCCTAATACTAAAAAGTTCTTAAATCATATTTAAAACTTAATAAGTTGGTTAAAATATTTCCTCAATTTGTTTCGCCGTCTAGCTAATTATTATTAATTAGCAAGACGGCGATATTTTTATAAAGGGGTAAATTAAGGAGTATTTTTTTAATCTTCAAAATTAAATACGTTTTGTTTTTCCATGCGTTCTTTTATTTTTTGCGCCGCTGGTGTAGCGCATGTTCCAGAACACTGACAACGTAAAAACGGAGGCATAGCAGCGCCAACATCACGCATAGCTATTATAATCTCATCTAAAGGAACAAACGGGTCATAATCGCATAAAGCGAGATTTGTCATAGTAAGCGCTACTGACGCGCCCATAGGATTGCGCAAAATACATGGCACCTCTGGATAAAGTGCTATAGGGTCACATATAAGTCCCATTAAAGCCTCAAATGACAAAACAGCCGCATTTTCAATTTGTTTTGTCGTTCCTCCTAACAAATAACACGCTGTGGCAGCGCCCATGGCACAGCCAGATGCAACTTCAGCTTGACAGCTTCCGTCCGAACCATCAAAATTGGCTAAAGTAGCTACAAACATGCCTATCAGACCGCCAACTAAAAAGCCTTCAGTAGCTTTTTCATATGAAATATTATAGTTATCCATAAACGATAACAGTATTCCGGGCATTATTCCAGATGAACCAGCTGTAGGGCATGTTACAATACGTCCCATTCCGCTGTTTAACTCCATAACGGCCATAGCGTAATAAGCGGCATTATCAGCTATTCCAAGAGGCGCGAGTTTTTTAGTTTTATTATATGTATCACGAAGTTTTCCAGAGTATGGCACAGAATATCCAGACATTTTATAATTTCCCTTAAGTCCTTCTTCGGCTGATACTCTCATGGCACGCACAAGTTTTTCAGCATAGCTTATAACTTCCTCACGACTCCAGCCGCTTCTGCTTGTTTCATAGTCTATAGCGGCGTCAAGCATATTTTTGCCGGTATTTTTTAAATACTCATTCATTTCGGCGGCGGTTGTAAACGGAACTTTAAATCCTTGCTTTTTCTCACTTACTGTAAGTATAGCATCAAAGAAAAAAGCCTTAACATTCTCTTTAACAACTATTTCTTTTATTTTCTCTTTTGTCAAATCATCAGGCGCTTTTTCTGTTCTAATTTCATAAATCTCACCTAATTCTGACGAAATAATTTTGTCATCTATAATTATTGTATTTTTAGATATAATATCAAAAGTTTTTTGTCTAATAGATTGTGATATAGCATTTTTTGAATACAGCAATGTCTCAAAAGCAGAACCACGCATGTCAACAGATATACCATTAATCTCAAGCAATTTAGCCATTCCGCCACCTATAGACGCACCTATAGCGCTTATAGGCTCATCAGTATCATTTTCCATAACAGCCTCAACTAATTCGCTGTAACCATAATCTTTAAAATGCTTAATAGCAAATGTTATTGAAAGTCCCCTTTCTTTTGCTATTTTTCTTGAGTCGCCTATTCTTAAATCATCAACTTCAAAATCAAGCAGACCTGCCGCAAATGCTACACCGCTTTTAAGCCCCTGAAGAGCCGGAGCAAAAGCGCCTGGAACATCATCAACATATATAACAGCTTTTTTAAAATCGGGCATAAGCGCTCTCATCATACGCGTAACACGAAGAGCACCCGCTGTATTAGAACTTGAAGGACCTGTAATAACAGGGCCAAGAACATCATTAAAAATACTAACGTCTTTTTCAGCCATATTATATTACCTCTCTTTTTATATATTTTTGTTAAGCTATAATGTTAGGAAGCCACATTGCTATTTGTGGAAAAACAGTTGTTAAAATAAGAACCGGAAGCCAGCAGCAAACACAATAAATAATATTTGGAATCATCATATCTTTTACCTCAACACCAGCTACACTTGCAGATAGGTATAAGTTAGGCGCTACAGGAGGCGTTACATTTCCCATGCCTATATTAACGCACATAATAGCACAAAAATGTACAGGCGAGTAACCAATTTCAGTTATTATAGGCACCAAAAGCGGTGTAAGAAGAAGCATACAGCTTGTATCGCTCATAATCATTCCCATAAATATCATAAAAACATTAATCATAAGCATTATTATTTTTGGGTTTTTTGAAATAAGCATAAAAAAGTCAAGCATAGCTGTAGGTAAACCTTCTGTTATAAACATTCTGCTTAATATACCTGTGGCATAAACTGTTACCATTATAATTCCGCTTACTACACCCGCGCGCTTAATACTTATAGTAAACTCACGTATATTAAGCTCTCTATAAATAACAAAACCAACAAACGTAGCGTATATGCAGGATACAGCGGCAGCCTCTACAGTAGTAAACATACCCGAATAAATACCGCCCAAAACAACTACTGGCAAAAGAAGCGCTGGTATAAAACCAAACTGACGTTTGCCATCAGGACCTATTTTAGCGGCTAATTTCTGCTCTTTAGTCATAGCTTTACGGGCTAAACGTTCAGCCGCCCTATTTAAAACTTTAATATCAGGGTATTTTTGAGACATAATAATAGTAGCTACCGCAAGCATTATTGTTAAAATAATTCCTGGAGTTACAGTGGCTAAAAAACATTTTAAAACGGATACATTGCCAAGCCAGCCATAATAAATAACAAGCATACTTGGCGGTATTAAAACTCCCAAAACACCTGAAGAGGCAATGACAGCACCTATAATTCCATTTGGATAATTGTTTTCTTTAAGTTTTGGCGCCACTATTGAGCCTATACATGAAACCGTAGCAGACGAACTGCCTGTAATAGCGCCAAATACCGCACAAGCCACAGGCACAACAGCGCCAAGACCGCCTTTTATGTGACCTATTACACGATAACATGCGTCAATAAGTTTATTGCCTATTCCGCCATGTTCCATTAAAGAGCCAGCGAATATAAACATAGGCATAGCCAACATTGTAATTGAATCCATACTTGTAAAGCCTTTAACCGCCACAAAAGAAGGATCGTAACTTCCGCCAAAAACCATAACAAATGAGGATAATAAAACCGCTACAAATATCGGAAGTCCTCCTACCATTCCACAAAGCAAAACTACAATAGCTATAATGCAAGCAGTCATTTTAATCCCTCCTCATCTTTTTTGTTCGTTTTTGAAACAGATATTTTATTTATATCGTTTAAACAACTTCTTAAAAAGAATATAATTGATATTCCATACATAAATAGCATAGCAAAATATTTAAAATAAAGCGGATAACCATAAACTGTAGACCTTGCTTTAAGAGGAATTGACCACATAACCCAGTTCCATGTCCATATTGTTATTATTACGCAAATTATAAAACTAATAAAATCAAGTATAAATTTATGGATATTTTTGGCACGTTCTGATTTAAACAAACCTTGAATTAATCCAGCGGCTATGTGTTCTTCATTATATGTTCCTTCGTAGGCACCTACAGCGTAAGACCATATAGCAAGTAAAAGTACTGTTTCTTCCATTGCTCTATAATTTACGCCAAAACTTCTAAGAGCAATCATTATACCGTAGTTTAAAATTATACCGCACAGACATATTACTTGAACAATGTCGCTACCTTTTATAAAGTATTTAAAAATATTA